>JANQER010000124.1 GCA_028278255.1 Elusimicrobiota bacterium
GCATGGGCCGCATCCTCAATGATTGTGACCCCGTGCCGGGCAGCCAGGTCCTGAATCGCTTGCATGTCACAGGGCACTCCACCGCAATGCACAGGCAGAACAGCTTTTGTTTTGGGAGTCAGTTTTTTTTCAATCTCTGCAGGATCTATATTCAAGGTGTCTAAATCAATATCAGCAAATACCGGTCTGGCTCCTGCATGGATAATGGCATTGGCAGTGGCGGCAAACGTCATGGGCGTTGTGATCACCTCATCTCCAGGCCCCACCCCAGAAACCAATAGACTTAAATGCAACGCTGCTGTACAGGAATTGACAGACACAGCATAGGGCGCACCTGCAAAAGAGGCAAATTCTTTTTCAAACAACATTGTTTTGTGCCCAGTGCCGATCCATGTTGACTCAAGCGTGTCAACCACTTCATTGATTTCTTCTTTGCCAAGACAAGGCATGCCAAAAGGGATATATTTTCTGGAAGAGGACTCAGGCGGTTTTTTTTCAAAGACATCCCCTGGGTTGAGGGGATGTTTCTCAAGGAAATCACTCCCAGACATGACTAGGCCGTCCACGCCCGCCTCCAGAATCTGTATCCAGCCGGGATTGGTTTTCACCAGAAATTTTCCATCCTGGGCCAGACACAATCCAGGTTGTGGGTCCTGGCCTGCTGCCTGCGGGGCTTGTGATTCGGACAAGACAGCCACTTGCCAGACATGGACCTTTTCTTTCTTAATGTATCCATAACAACCCGGCAGCGGCCGGGTCAAGGCCCGCACGCAGTTATACACAGCAGAAGCCGGCACATCCCAATCCAAAAAATTTTTTTTCGGCCTGCTTTTTGCAAAATACGTGACAGTGCCTTTCTGTTTTTTTCTCGGCAGGCCTTTTGGCTGGGCAAGCAAGTCCATAAATTTTTTCATCATTTGTTTAATGAGCCCGGCAGCTTTTTGATGAAGGGAATATCCCGTGTCATCCAAAGAAATAGGCAGTCCTTCCTGAAAAATAATGTCGCCGGTGTCAATGCCTTTGTTGATAAAATGAAAAGTCACGCCTGTTTTGGTTTCGCCCTCAATGAGAACCCATATCAATGGAGATGTGCCGCGATATTGAGGCAAAAGAGACGGATGCACATTCACACACCCGAGCCGCGGAATCTCAATGATTTTTTCTTTAAATATGTCGTCCGCATATACAGAAAGAATAAGGTCAGGGGCAAAACGCTTTAAACGGGCAATGAAAACCGGGTGATTGATGTCTCCAGGATCAAAAATCACTTCCAGTCCTTTTTCCAAAGAAAACTTGGCCAGACTCTCGTGCCAAGCATGAGCCATGTCCAAATGTGTGGTCACCACCAGAACGTGGTTTGTGGAATCAGAAAGAAGAACATCAAGGCAGTTGATGGCTGCTTTTCCTTTTCCGATTATGACGATCTTCATACAGACACCTCTTTTTTTATGACTGTGCGTATTGGCTGAACAATGCCTTATATTGCTCCATAACTTTTCCAGGGGACAACCGTTCATTGTATATGACGCGGCTTTGTGCCCCAAAATCAGCACGAATGTTTTTATGTTGAATCAATAAAATCAGCGCGTCTGCCAGTCCAACGCTGTCCCCGGGGGGCACCAGATAGCCGTTGCGGTTATGTTCGACAACCTCAGGGATGCCGGCAAACCGTGTCGACACAATCGGCAGGCCCATGGACATGGCCTCCCGCAAAGCCAGAGGCAGATCATCATATGCAATTGACGGCAGCACAAAAATGTCAAAAGCATTGTAGTAATTAAACGCATTGTCCTGATAAGGCAGTATATCGCAGCACCGAGAAATCGCATGATTGTTGATGCAATGCCGCAAGTTTTTTTCCTCAGGACCAAATCCAATCATCACCAGCTTGATGGGCATTGGCTGCTGGTGAGACATGATTCTTTTGAATGCCTCAACCAATACATAACAGCCTTTTCTTTTTTCCAGAAGCCCAACGGTGCCAATGAGCACCCCATGAGGCGGCATGCCGAGCCCTTGGCGAATTTGCTCCCGGGGGATCGTCACGTCCCTTAACGGAGACGTGTTGTAGCAATGTTGAATTTTTTCTTCAGGCAACCGCAGGACTTTTTTTAATACCGTACCAGCATATTGGGATGCTGTGATAAACCGGGTAACCCTTTTAATGAGCATTTTATCAAAATATTTTTCAGGTTTTCGCCAAATTTTTGAGTATGGTACGGCAATATTGTTAACCATAAATAAAATACTTTTGATGCCTGCTGCTTTCCCGGCAAAAACAGCGCTTTGCGCTGAGAAAGCCCCGGGGTAACCGCCATTGTTTATGTACAGCACATGCGGACCAATGCGTTTAAAAAATCGGCGCAAAACAAAAAAATTAACAATAAGCAGGATTGGTTTTAATAGGATAAATAAGTACCAAAGCCCATAGGGAAGATGCAAGAGCGGTGCCCCAAGCAGCCTTAAGGGATAGAGCGCGCATTGGTTTTTATTTAATCGTTGATGCAAGTCATTGTCGTATTCTTTTGTATAACGGTAGCTTAAAGACAAGTCAAAGGATTGAGAAAGACCCGGGTCATTTAAAATCACAGGCAGCATCCTTTCACATCCTGCGAAAATAGGGCAATCCGTGTGAATATGTATTTTTTTCTTGTTCATGACAATGGCCCAGACTTTTTAGGGAAAAAAATACGCCATCCTTCTTTAATCATTTTTCTGTCTGCCATGTATAAAACGGCACAATACACACAAACGCCTGCACTGACACAGGCCGCCAATACAACAGCCGGTGAAAATGCATGTGCTATTAATGCTGTTTTTATGCCAAAGACACAAAACGCCATAATGGCTGCGGAAACAGCCGGTGTCCATGCATTGATTCCCATCAGGCGCCATGGCGTATTGACTTTTGACAAAAATGCACTTTGAAGATATATGAATGACGCCAAAGACATGAACATGACCACCACCCCCACAGCCAGTATGCCTTGCTTGACAACGATTAAAATAGCGCTGACCAACAGACATGTCTGCACCACCGTAAAACGCAATACAAAACGCGTGTCCCCTTTGGCATTGAGAATGCTGACAATGAGATCCTGCAGCACTTCAAAAAGTCCCATGACAGCCATGATTTGTACCAGGGGAATGGCTGGGATCCATTTTTCGCCGAAAATAACCGGGACTATTTCCTGGGCCATCAATGCAATGCCAATAGAGAGAGGCATGACAATGGCCATAATGTATTTTGACGACAGTAAATACCCTTTTTTTAATTTGTCAGTCTCATTCTGCGCGCGTGCAAAAACCGGGAATACCACCTTAAAGAGAACCCCGCATATCCTGTTGACTGGTTCAGTGATGAGCTTATAGACAAAAGTGTAATATCCCAGAAGCACAGGCCCGAGAATTCTGCCAATGATGAGGTAATCCGCGTTTTTTCTTCCATAAGCCATGAATTTTGAACCTGACAATTGAAGGCCAAAACCCAGGAGGTCTTTGAGTTTGGCATAATGAAATGTGCAGGAGGGTAGCCATTTGGTTTTCACACAGTAAAACACCAGGGCCAGCACTGCCTGCGCCACTGCGCCAACTGCCAGACTCCAGACCCCATACCCGTTGAGCGCCATGACAATCATCACAGTGCTTGAGATCACTAAAGCAGAAAATGTGACAATGCCCAGGGCCTTGAAATTGAGGTCACGGAAAATCAGGGAACGCGGCACCACCGTGAGGGCATTGATGACAAACAAAAGAGAAACAAACAATAGGATTGATATCAGACGATTGTCCCCGTAAAACCGTGCCACTGGGACAGTCAATAACGCCATCAACAGGCATAAAGCCCCCCCTAAAATCAGCATGCCCCAAAATGCCGCTGAAAAGTGCTCTCTGTCCACATGCTCTCTTTGGATTAAAGAAGCGCCAATGCCAGCGTCCTGAAACATCCGGAAGAATCCTGTGACAGCCAGAACAATGGCATAAATGCCGTAATCCGATGGAGAAAGCAGGCGTAACAGTGTGATGGAAGTGGCAAAAGCCACTCCTTGCTCAAGCAGAGAAAACAAGCCTGACCATCTGGTGGCTGTGGCAGCCTGCTGATATAAATTTAATTTTTCAGTCATTCATGCCCCTGGATTATCGGATCCCACGGACTGTTTGTCCCCTGGCTGTCATGCACGCCTGCACGGTCAATAGACGCAGTAAATTCTTTATAGAATTCTGTTTGATTATTCTTGAATTCATCTAACATTTGGGTCAGGTCTTTCGCATTGACGCAAGGGGACGGAAACAGTCCCGGAAGCCATTGCGCTGAAACGATTTGCTTGGTTTCTTTTTCAGGGAAAAAATCAGGAATATAGGGGATGAACAATACCCCGCTGAAAATGGCTTCGTACACACAGGTGGTGAGAGGGCCGATCACCAGATCAAAACGGCCAATGCTGGTTTGGAGCGGATTTATAAAAGGATTTTGTATGGGCGCTGAATGAAAAAATGCCTGGCGTTCCACAGGGGTGATTGTCCTGTTGGTATGGTAATTGTAAAAAGTAGGATGCAGCCTGACCACAATATGGCGAAAACCAGCGTCAATGAGCAGTTTGTACACTTCATAAAATGACGCCCATATATTTATTTTTGATGCCAGAGACACCTGGAAATTATCAAGTAGCAGCATGATTTTGAGCTCGTCCGTGCGTTTGACGTGATGGGTTTTTTGGACTCTTTGACGAAAACACCAGGTGTGCGCAAGCCTTTCAGGTTTTACATGATAAACAGACTGCCAGCGCTCTGCTTCTGCCTGTGAATAGCTGAATATATGATCCGCCAAATTTTCCCTGTCCGGAAAAGTGGCTTTGTCTTTATACACCAACCCATGGGGGAGAAAAAATGATTTTCTTTTTTTGGTGCGCATGAGATGGCTGACATAGTAGCTTTCCGGGGAATCATGCCCGGCAGTGACCGTGAGTTGAATATCATTTTTTTCAATAAGTATTTTGAAATACTCGTACTTTCTGATTTGCATGTGAATAGCCCCAGGGATGTACGCCCGGCATATGTCTTTGAAATAAGCCCGGCCGCAGTCCCCCAAAAAAGCAAGACCGTCACAGGCGCTGTCCATGACATAGATTATCTGCGTGTCAACTGCTGGGCCTGGCTTTTTTTCAGGCACTGTGTCCCACACCACATTGACACCGCGCTTGAACAGATTTTTGACCAAAGCGCGGGCGCCTATATAATGCGCGTCAAAACAAAGAATGGCTTTGTCATAGAGTTTTTTATTTGCAAAGGCTATGAGGTATTCCTGCGTGTTCCGGATATTGAGTAAAAGCCATTTTTCACGGCCGCTATTTTTCTGGAACAACAAATGCTTCAGGCTCCAAAAGTGCTTAAGCCATTTAAAGTATCTGGTTTTTTTGAGTATGGCTTTGTTTCTGTTTAAACTTAAAACATAACGCACACTAAATTCTATCCGATGATCCTGCAAACCAAGAGGTATTATTGTTATTTGAGTGTTATAAGCAGATTCAAGTTTTTTTATGTAATCATATAGAATGTCAGGGAAATAATCATGACGCGGGACATAAAAATATGTGTGGATTTTTTTTTTGGCAAGATCTTCGAAAAAATAAAAAACCCTGACCCAGGACTCAATGTCCTGGTACATGAGGTAAGACATGGCCTGACCCAGACTGACGCCGTCATAGAGACTCTGATCTTGATTGTTTGTTCCTTTATACCAAGTATGGCAAAAAGTTTTAACTGCTGCGTGCAGTTCGCGCCACAGATCAGAAGAAAGATGATCTTCCCATAGGAGCGCTTGGCCTCCCCTTTGTTTAATGTGCGCCATGGTTTCCCAATTGGCCGCTAAAATTAATATGTTTTGTTCCAATGGTATTGTCATCTTTTATCATTGCCACCGCATGGCTGGTTAATGGCGCGTCATTAAGACCCCTTGACCATATAGACCGGCGATTGACAGTAAGGCATGGTCCTAAGACGAATGCCTTTGATTTTACGACAGAATTCATTGATGGCTTTTGTGGCGCCGGGGAAGCCGTTATA
>JANQER010000266.1 GCA_028278255.1 Elusimicrobiota bacterium
CAATCTTCCCTATAGGCAGATTGGTATAAGAATGGATTTGTTCGGTGTTCAGGCCGTTTTTATGCATCATTTGAACGAATTCTATTGTTGTTTGTTCTATGCCTTCCAGCCTCCCTTCCTCCTCTCGTGAGAGCTTTCCCCCGTGGTTCAAAAGAGCAATTTCATACAATACAGACTTTGGCAGTATATGCGAAAATAATACATACCTGATTCCATCGTGTGCAGGTGCGCCTTCCCCTTGTGCTCCCCAGCCGGGGGAAGGCAGATTTATACAGCCGGTCCAAATATGTATAGACCTAAAAATCTGAGCCGAATATTTATTTTTTCAGCCTGCGTATTGACGGCTGTGTCATATAAGCTGGAAGCCGTGAGCACAGGCAACGGCAACAGCGTGCGGATCATACGTGACAATGTCACCGGGCAAATAAAAAAAATCACAGACAATAAGCGCACCTGGCTGTTTGAACATCACCAGGACAAAAGCACCAAAGAACACCATTCCAAAGTCACCATGCCCAACGGCAAAATCATAGAACGCCGGTTTGATGAGCAGGGATATTTACTGGAACGCAAAGACAATGGCGACACAGTCAAAAAAATCACCTGGGACAGCGGTAAACGCGAAAAACGCGAACAAGACAAAGCCGGACGAATCACCACCTATCAATATGACGAGCTGGGACGGCTGACCAAAAGAATAAATCCCGACAACACAAGCATCAGCCGGCAGTACAACACCAACAACCAAATCACGCGCGCTGTGAATGAAAAAGCGCAGGAAACGCTCTATGAATATACGGATTTTCAATTGACCCGGATCACCGAAGCCCCGGGCACAGAGCAGGTGCGCGTCACCAACATCACATATGACGGCCACAAAAACGAAACCAGCCGCACCATCAATGATGTGCTTATATCCAAAACAGAATATGATCCAATCACAGGCCTTCTCACCTGGCAGGAAGACGGCCAAGGAAACCGCACGGAATATCTTTATGACACCGCAGGCAATGTGTCGGAAAAACGAATCAAAAGCAAAGACAGCGATCCTGACCAGGTGTGGCTCTATGAACACACAGGCGCTCGCAGAATCAAAACCATCACAGACCCGCACGGAAACATCACAACCAATACTTATGATGACGCCGGCAATTTAATCAAAGTGGAATCCACCGGACAGCCCGTCAGAGAATACACATACAATGAAATGGGTGACATGCTCACTGAAACCATGGGCGTTGACAAAAAGCTCATCGCTGAATATGAATATGACAATGAAGGCCGGCTGCTTTCCATTAAATCCCTCTTTGACAAAGAGGGAGACAGGGGGATTTATAAAGCAGTTTCTTACACATACAACATAGACGGCCGATTGTTTGAGAAGATTGACGGCAGCGGAAATAAGACGCAGTATTTCTACACGTATCAAGGCAATCCCATGCTCATTGTATATCCAACGCACAAACAAAGATTTGAATATGATGACATGGGAAGAAAAACCAAAGAACAATCATTCACGCTTGACGCGCAGGAAATCTTAGGCACAACAGAGTATGAATATGATGCTGTCGGCAATCTATTAACAGTCATCAGCTCCACAGGCACAACCACACGCTATGAGTATGATGCCCTGAACCGGCTGAAAAAAGTTGAAGATGCTGAAGGCAACATCACGCGCTATGAATACAATGTTTTCGACGATCTGGTTGCGTTAACTGATGCGGAAGGAAATGTCACGCGCTTTGAATACAATACCGCAGGACAAGTGATCAAAGAAATCCGCCCTATGGGAGAA
>JANQER010000206.1 GCA_028278255.1 Elusimicrobiota bacterium
AAAATTGTGGAACACTTACCAGACTTATCATGTGTTTGAAAAATATTCTTTTTCTGATATGCTGCCATCAAATGGTTTTCAACGCACAGACACCGCAAGCAAAAAAAGCTCTTCCGGGACCGTGAAAAAACCGCGGCCAGTGGTTTTTCAATTGTTCGCGCCTGCGGCCAAAATCGTTTTTCTGGGAGGCACTTTCAATAATTATGACGCGCGGAAACACCCAATGAAACGCCAGGCGGACGGCACATGGGAAGCCACTGTGTCTCTTCTCCCCGGGCGGTATTTTTATAAATTCAAAGTGGACGGACAATGGACCCTGGACCCTGCCAATCCGGAAAAAACACCGGAACCAAAAGTCAGCTCAATATTGGAGATCAAATAAATGATAGAAATTGGAAATTGGAAATCGGAAATCAGACAGACATGTTTTTTGCTGCTATTCTGTTTTATTCTGCTTTTGGGCGGATGTGTGTCTGCGCCCAAAAAAGAGCCGCTCACCATTCCTGAAGACACTTCTATTTTTAAGCTCCCTGACGATAAAGGCATTTCAGAAGTCCCAGTGCCTGTTTACCATGAACTAAAACAAGAAAAACTGTCTCAAGACAAAGCCGCCAAGAGCCTTGTGGTGATATGGACGCCCACCCGATGGGCCAATCCCTTGACATGCGCTGAATTTCTGGAATCACATCCGGAAGTGCGGGTGAGCATGGTTTTTCCTGAGACGTTTTTTGATGACAATGACAAAGCGCGCCAAGCGCAGCTTATTTTTAAGACCCTTGTCCTGAAAGGACAAATAGAACCCATTATGGATTTGCCGGCAAAGCCTGTTCTTTCTTTGCTGTTTGACACTGATTTGGCCATCACCTCAACAGACACAGTGTCGACTATGCGTTATGCTTGGCCGCAGGACATTGCCGGACATCTGACTTTGGCCAGGAATGCTTATGGCAAGCGCTGGCGCGCCAACCCCAATATCCTCTGGCTGCCCAAAGGAGATCCTGTGGGGCCGGAGCTGCCCTATATCAAAGACATGAAGTTAAAGGGCGTGCTCATCGGGCATAAGCGACACACATCCGGTTATTTTGACGCAGCGCCATTGACATTGATCAGGCCGGCCATTTATCCCAAAACATCTGCCAAGAGCCGGAAAAATTGGTTTTTCCGCTGGCGGGCCAAATCAACTGAAAAAACAGCAAGACATCCTATCCGCGTTTCTTCAGTTCAAGACATTCAAGATATAAAAAATAAATCAACCAGTGCCGGCGGTGACCATTGGGCCCTGTTGTCTGAAGTAATATCAGCGCCTGTGCCATTCCCTTCCTGGGACAAAGCCGACAAAGCCGCTTTTAATTATCATCATTGGATCGGCGAGCCTGAAGAAAATATGGCCTGGTCTCTTTTGGAAATGGCCAGAACAGCTGTCGAGGATTATAAAAATTCAGAACAGGCAAAAGCCAGGAACCTTGATTTTGCACTCAGGGAAATTTACAATGCGCAAAGCAGCCGGTATTTTTATTATTTTGGCAATGACCACGACTCCGGCCATGACACTGATTTGAAAAGAAAGTTTTTGGCCACACTGACCCAAGTGTACCGGTTAATGGGACAGCCTGTCCCATCCGCTATTCGCCAAGGCTTTTCAGCTTCTGTCTTGTCCGCACAATCCCACGACAAAAATAGAACAATCTTTAAAAAAACAGGCAATGCCTTGTCCTGGAAAGACGCTGTCAAAGATGACCGCGGCCCCGGACACTTTTTTTATCCCACTGGCAAGGAATACCTGCCAGGGTCATGGGATTTGTGCGGTTTCCACGTGGTGCCGCATGCCGCTGGTGTCTGGTTTGAATTTGACATGGGCTCTCTGTCAAACACATGGAATGCGCCGCATGGATTCAGTTTTCCTTTGATTGATGTCTATATAGATATCAATCGTCTGTCCGGGGCGGGCGCAGAAAACCTCCTCCCTGGCAGGCCGGGCCTGGTGGAAGCTCAGAATGCATGGGAATATGCATTAACTGTGGATGGCTGGGGTGCTGATCTCTATCAATATCATTTGCAATCGCGCGAAAAAAAGATCGCAAGCTTCCCGGTTAAAATTGTGTCTCCCTCAAGATTCCAAGTGCGGGTTCCTGGCGACTATTTGCGCGGAGAAGCAGCTTCCTGGGGTTTTGGCGTGGTTGTCATGGGAAATCTTCCTCCTGATCAAGTTTTTGCACAGACAAAAACACCTGACCTCAAAAAATTCACAGGCAGGATTCCCATGCCTGTGGCAGAAGAAGCAGGCCCGTTTCAGTTTGGCGGGGCCAAACCAGCCAAGCATCAGGCGCCGCCTTTTATGGATCTGTTGGTGCCTGTTGGTCAAGATCAAAGTCATGTGTTGAGTGTCTATGAGCAAGAACGCGCTGTGGTGATCCCTTTTGTGCGCGCGGAATAAAGAAAAGTGCGAAGTAAAAAACAAAACAATCTTATAGTCTTTGGTCTTTGGTCTTCGGTCTTCGGTCTTTGGTCTTCGGTCTTTGGTCTTCGGTCTTTGGTCTTCGGTCTTCGGTCTTCGGTCTTTGTACTTTTTACTTTTATGGATTGCAACTTATGTGTAAATTAAGTTTAATTTAATTTATTAGGCCTTACAGGAGAATCCATGAGCGTTGCAGGCGCACGCATACTATTGGTAGAAGATGATCGCGATCTTTCTGAATTTTTGCGGCATTTGTTTGAGCAAGAAAAGTATGAAGTGATCCTTTCTGTCGACGGAGAAGATGCGCTTCACCAAGCGCGCACCATACGGCCTGACGTGATTCTTCTAGACGTGCTCCTGCCCAAAATGCATGGATTTGAAGTGTGCCAATGCCTTCGACAAGATCCTTCCACATGTTTGATTCCCATTATCATGGTCACTTCCCTCACTTCCATCAAAGACCGCCTCACCGGATTTAAGCTGGGCGCAGATGAATATGTGTCCAAGCCTTTTGAGCCTATTGAGCTTTTGGCTCGCATGGAACGGCTGATTGAACGTACACGCCAAAATATAGCTGCCAATCCTTTGACAGGTCTGCCGGGCAGCGTTTCATTGGAAGATGAAATCAAACAGATGTTGAAGAAAGAAGAGAAATTCAGCGTGGGGTACGGAGACGCCAATCACTTGTCCGATTTTAACGAAGACTATGGATTTGAGCAGGGAGATGGCGTGATACGTCTTTTGGGCACTATTATGAGAAGCGCTGTGGTGGAGCTTGGGAACAGAAATGACATTGCCGTGCATTTGGGAAGCGATGATTTTGCTTTTGTGAGTACGCCTGCACGCGCAGAAGTGGTGGGCAGCCGCATACTGGAAAATGTAGAATTCCTCATCCCCATGCAGTATGACGAGGTATCGAGAGAACGAGGCTATTACTTGTCAAAAGACAACGAGGGACGCGAATTGCGCAAACCTTTTTTGACTTTTTCAATCGGCGTATTGAATATTTCCCCGAACCAATTCACGCACCACGCACAAGTTTTGGATCAAGTGCGCCATGTGTTAAAAGAAGCCAAAAAAATCGGCGGAAACCAGCTCGTCAAAATGCCGTAAAACCAATCACCAAACCCCAAGACACAATAACCAAAACATAATATAGTTTGTTTTTCGGGTTATTATTTGGTGATTGTTTGATTTTGGTTATTGATCCAATATATTTCTTAGTTTTCGCTTAAGCGCATCAGGGGTAAAAGGTTTTTCAAGGAAATGGAAGTCTTTGTCTTTCACGCCTTGATGAATCACCTTGTCATCTGTGTACCCTGAAATAAACAATATTTTTATATCAGGAAACAACTCATTTATCTGTTCAGCCACCTCCCGGCCGTTCATGTCCGGCATCACAATATCCGTCATGAGCAAATGAATCGGTTTTTTTCGTTTGCGGCAAAGCGCAAGAGCTTTGGCGGGATGATCAGCCTCCAGCACATGATATCCGCTGCTTTTAAGAATCCGCAATGCCAGCTCCATCACAAGAGGATCATTTTCAACCAAAAGAATGGCTTCATTCCCTTTCATGGATTTGGCGGCTTCATCTCCGTGCGATTCAGAAGGTAAAGACAAATGCGTCACCGGCAGGATAATGGTAAAACTTGTCCCCTGGCCAATGGCGCTCTCCACAGAAATATGTCCGCTGTTTTGTTTCACAATACTATACACCGTATAGAGCCCCAGTCCTGTGCCTTTGCCTTTTTCTTTTGTGGTAAAAAACGGTTCAAAAATACGCTTTTGCGTCTCTTCATCAATCCCAGCCCCTGTGTCCTTGACAATGATCCTGACGTATCTGCCCGGCCCCAATTTTTTGTCCCCAAGCACAGGAGGGGTTTCAAACAACTTGTTTTCAGTCTGAATAGTGACATTCCCGCCCTTGGGCATGGCGTCCCGCGCATTGACCACTAAGTTCACCAACACCTGTTCCATTTGACCGGGATCCACATTCACCAGCCCAATGGAAGGGTCAGGGATGGACACCAGGTTGATGTTCTCACCAATCAGGCACCGCAGCATCTTTCCCACATCCATAATTAAAGTATTCAAGTTCAGCACTCTTGGCTGTACAATTTGTTTCCGGCTGAAACTCAACAGCTGCCTGGTCAGAGATGATGCTTTTTGCGTGGCCAAGTCCACTTGCTCAAGCGCGCTGAGTGTGTCCTTGTCCTTCGTGTCAGCCAAAACAATTTTGACATACCCGGTAATCACTGTCAGGAGATTGTTGAAATCGTGCGCAATGCCGCTGGACAGCTGTCCGATGGCATCCATTTTTTGAGAATGATGCAGCTGTTCTTCCAAATTTTTTCTCTCGGAGATATCCAAAAACACACTGATCACTTCTTTGACTTCGCTGTTTTCTTCTTTAATAGGAGAGTACCAAGTCTCAAAAGCGCGCCCGGCAATACTGGCATTTGAGACAAATGTGTCACCGGTGGAAAGGGCCCGCCGGATACTGTCAATGATACGAGGTGAATCACGAAATATTTCCATGGTGGAACGTCCTATACATTTTTCAGGGTCCAAATGAACAGCTTCCAAGCCTTTGCCGCCCAAAAAGGTCAAAACCCCTGCCTGATCAAAAGCGCTTAAGATAATGGGGGCATTGATGAACACAGATCGCAGTCTTTCTTCGCTGTCACGAAGCGATTTTGTGATTCCCGCCCGCTCGGCGATCTCCTGATTAAGCTGCGCATTGAGCTGCATCAGCTTGGCGGTGCGCTCCTGCACCCTGAGCTCCAAATCCGTACGTGCCCGGACCAAGGCTTCTTCATTGCGCTTTCGTTCAGTGATGTCTTTGGCGGCAATAATATATCCGTCAGGCTGCCCATGTTTATTGATAGAAGCAGAGGCGCCCATCAGAACAGGCACTTTGTTTCCGGATTTATCCAGCAGATAAGTTTCTGTGTTTTCAAGTGTTTTTCCGCAAAACAATGATTTGTCAAAGACATCAACGGCTTCCTCAAAAAGCATCGCCACTGCCTTGCCTTTTAACTCCTTTTCATTGTACCCAACCATCTTTAAAGCTGTGTCATTGATGAGACGAATAGACCCCTCGGGCGTGGCCACAATGAGCGCATCCAGCATGTTTTTTAAAATACCGTCCAAAAAGTCTTTTGACACAGTGGTTTGCGACAATTCAAGACTCATGGCGTTAAAACTTCTGGACAGATCCCCCAATTCGTCTGTGGAGTGTATGGGCACTCGTATGCCATGAATTCCCTTGCTGATTTCTTTTGTGGCTTCTGCCAGATAGCCCACAGGCTGAAGTATTTTTCGAAGAAGCAGGAGCGTCAACAGCAAAACCAATAAACCAATCCCTGTCATCACCCAAAACACCTGCCCGGCAATTTGTTTTTCTGTTTCGATCGTGCCCTTTAACGAAAGCCCCAATCGGAGCATCCCCAGAAGCTGTTGAGAAGAACCAGCCATTTTGGCGTACAAAATAAGCTCTTCTCCTGTTTTGGACAAAGGATCCACGCGTACCGGAAAAAGGATTTCAAGAACAGGCTCTTTTTTATTTTTGAGCTCCACATGCGTGGGGATATAAGACTGAAGCGCTTTGCGGGTGGCATAATCATTATAAATTTTGTTCTTTTCCATCACATTGGTATGCGCCAAAACGCGGCCCTTTATGTCCAGAGCAGCCGCGCTGATCACTTTTTCGTCTTCAAGACTTAAATGCAGAGCCGCCAAAAGCAAATTTTCATCTTCTTTTTGCAAGCCGGAAATGGCTGCGGATTTAATGTCTTTGGCCTTGACAATGCCGCGGGCCGCCACCTCTTCCACCAGTATGGCATGGATGACTTTTTTGGACAAAAAGGTCATGCCCACACCGGAAACAAGCGCCAAAGGAATAAATGTTAAAAGAATTTTGGTTTGTAGTTTCATTGAATAATCTTTTTGGCCTTTTTCAGCACATGTTCGGGAATTTCAATATAACATTGCGCTGCCGCTTTCATATTAATAACGATTTCGCTGTTTTCAGGATATAATTCGTCAAGTGCTGCCCCTGAGAGTATTTCATGAACCGCTTTGGCTGTGGCTTTTGCCACATCATCAAAACTGCTGCAAATAGAGGCCACTGCGCCGTTTTCCACCAATCCCGGTGTGGGCGCAAAAAAAGGAATATTGTTGTCCCGCGAAAAAATTCTCAGCAATGTAAAAGTATGCGCATTGATCAATAAAGGATCCGGCGGGATCCACAAGGCATCTGCTTTCCCCTTTAAAGCGCGCAAGCGTTCCGGAAGATCTTTGGCGTCATCAAGTTTTTCAAGCAGCACGTCAACCTTCTTCTTATTGAGAGACGCCTTCAGCAGGTCCAATCCGTTGCTCAATGTATCGGAACGCCAAAACACAACCAATGATTTCATAGACGGATGAATGTCCTTGAGATGGAAGGCGATTAAATCCGGCCGCGGCTGCATGTGGATTTTAAGTGTTGATGTATATTGATCTCCGGGCTGGATATTAGTGCCGGGCGCCAAGGCATAGATCAATGTCGTGCCGGACGGATATTTTTGAGAAGCCGCTCTGCCGCCAAAAGCCACAATGACCTTGGCTTGTTTAAGCATTCTGAGTTTTCTGGGTTTGGTCAAATTAATAACAGGGATGGGCTGCCCCATGGTTTTTTCAAAGGATTCAAAAGCTTCCAGATAAGGCCCGGACAAGGTTGTGACAACAGCCACAACATCTTCTGTTGTTGTGTCAGCGTGGCAGAACACGAGAGGCATAAAAACAGTTATAAAAATAGATAACTTTTTAAAGCGCATAAACCGGCATCCTATGTGAGCTGCAGCAATATCATCATTCCTCAGCCTGTATCCCACATTCAAATAAGCCCTCACGCATAAAAAACTATGGGGACTGCGCACTGATCAGATTCTTTATTTTTTCAACCAACACATCTAAATCAAACGGCTTGGGCAGAAAATCATGAGCGCCTGCCTCCTTGATTCTTTCCCCGATTGTCTCCGATCCATAACCTGTCACAGCCAGTACACGGGTACCTTGTAAAGTCGAGTCTTTTAAAATATCGTGACAAACCTTGAACCCATCCATCCCGGGCAAACCAATGTCCAGGATGACCAGATCAGGTTTGACTTTTGACAACTTCTGGCCTGTTTCAAACCCATCACAAGCTTCTTCGGTTTTCACCCCCGGAAGCATTTTGGCGATCACACGTTTCAGTGTTCTGCGGATCACCTCTTCATCATCAACGATTAAAATGGTGTTTGTTTTTTTCTTTTTCTTCTGGAAAACTTTAGGAATGGGAATATTGTGGGCATTGAGAAAACTAATGAGGTTGTCCAAATGAACGCGTCTATGCCCTCCGGGCGTTCGATAAGCGCTCAGTTTGTCATGATCAATCCATTTGATCACGGTACTGATGTCACAGGAGAGTTCTTTAGCAATTTTGTGGGTTGTCAAAATATCCAAACAAACCCCCTTTTTAGCCATAATTCCAATTAAACTTATTAAAGAAACTATCCTAACTAATCTTAACCCCTTGAAAAATTTATTTCAAGGGTATTTTTATTATATATTTGGAATAAAGACAACTACTCAGGAAACCACGGATAAACACGGTAAAAACGAAAATATTATGGTTCTTTTTAAGTTAAAAAATATTTTTAAATGTTTTACTGTGTTTATCCGTGGTTCCAATGTATTTTTTTGTAGACCTGAGCAGTCACGAATAAAAAGGGATGGCTGAGGTAGGCGGCGGGGCAGGCTTTTATTTCATTTTTATGCAATAGTCAGCACATTTTCGGCAGATGTCTGCGCAGTCTTTTAATTGAGCGTCATCCCAAAAATACTCGCAGACATTGGCGGTTTGTTCACAAATATTGGCGCATCTTTCATATACGCGTTCATGATTGTCAAAATGCTGAATAATAAAATCAGCCGTGGTGCCGCAAAGCACAGCGCACTCCTGCAAAAGCTTTGTGTGAGCACCTTCGGTATATTTGCCGCCTTTGTTAATGCAATGGTTAAGCGTTCTGATACACATGGAATAACAATCTGTTAAATAGTAGACAGACTGCCAGATCTTTGGATTGACTTCCGTCACTGCTGCTTCTGACATAATGCTCCCCCTCATTAAAAATTCTAAGAGACAAATAAAATTCCAAACCACAAGAAACAAATTAGGTTTGCGATATGTCTAGTCTATTAAATCAGTCTTAAGAACAGCTTAAGAAGTTGTAAAATATTTGTAACATTTTATATCTATGATTTGACATTCCTTCACTATTTGATACACTTTTGTCCATGTCAGATCAATGGTACGACCCACAAAACGAAGACGCCTTTGAGATTTTTGCTAAAAAAATAAAAAAGGCCTTGCTGGAGCAGAAAGCTTTTCTGGTGCTGATCCCGCTTATTCTTATTTTAGCGGTGGGATCATTGAGCATGTTCTATACAGTGGAACCCAGCGAAGAAGCTGTGATTATGCGTTTTGGCCGATATTCCTCCACTCAACCCCCTGGTTTACATTTCAAACTGCCTTTTGGCATTGATAAAGCTGTGAAAGTGAAAACCCAAAAAATATTTCAGGAAGAATTCGGTTTTAGAACCAAAGGCAAAATTGGGGCCAGGACCTCTTATTCCAATGATGATCACCTCAAAGAATCCCTGATGCTCACTGGCGACTTAAATGTGGCTGAGGTGGAGTGGATTGTGCAGTTCCAAGTGTCTGATCCCAAAAAGTTTTTATTCAATGTGCGTGATGTGCGGAAAAACCTGCGGGATGTGTCACAATCTGTTCTGCGCCGCGTGGTGGGGGACCGCTTTGTCAGCGATGTCTTAACAACGGGCCGGGTTGAGATTGCTGAAGAAGCGCAGCGATTAACCCAGGAAGTCTTGGACCGGTATGATATTGGTTTGCGCATTGTTTCCGTCAAACTGCAGGATGTCAACCCCCCTGAAAGCGTAAAACCGGCTTTTAATGAAGTGAACGCAGCCAAGCAGGAACAAGAAAAAATGATCAAACAAGCAGAGCGTCAGTATAATAAGGTTATATTCGAAGCAGAAGGCAAAGCTGAGCAAACCATACGAGACGCCCAAGGGTACGCCACAGCTGTTGTCAACAGAGCCGAAGGAGATGCCTCACGTTTTAAAAATGTGTTAAAAGCTTACCGCACAGCCCCGCAAATAACACGCACACGTCTTTACTTGGAAACCATGGAAGAATTGTATAAGCGCTTTAAAGTACTGACCATAGTGGACAAAGGCGTTCAGGGCTTACTCCCAGTGTTTCAGCAAAAATCATCTGCAGGAGGCGGAAAATGAACACCGCCCAAAAAATGATTTTCTTTTTTTTCTTCTGCTTGACTGCCCTTATATTGTTTATTGCGTCTGCCTATAGGATTACAGAGGTTGAGCAAGCCATTATCACACAGTTCGGCAAACCAGTGGGTCTGGCCGTAACAGAAGCAGGTTTGCATTTTAAAAAGCCTTTTATACAAGAGGTGCGCAGGCTCGACAAACGCATTTTAAATTGGGATGGGTATGAGAACCAGATCCCGACCAAAGACAAAAAATATATATGGGTGGACACAACGGCACGCTGGCGGATTGTGGATCCACTTCTGTTTATTAAATCCGTGCAAACAGAAAACAATGCCAGAAAACGTTTAGACGCCATATTGGATGCGGCCACGCGCGATACGATTTCCAATCATAACCTTGTGGAAGCT
The DNA here is from genome assembly GCA_028278255.1 of Elusimicrobiota bacterium. Taxonomy (GTDB): domain Bacteria; phylum Elusimicrobiota; class Elusimicrobia; order FEN-1173; family FEN-1173; genus JANQER01. Next base: position 10,201 of record JANQER010000206.1, read on the forward strand.
GTCAGGAACAGCAATGACATTCTTAAAAAACTAGATGACATGTCAAAAGCACAAAAAGAAACACCAGGAGAAGAAGGCAAAGTTGTGGGTGAAATAGCCTCTATCAAAGTCGGCCGTGAAAAGCTGAGTGAAATAATTATTAAGCAAACCCGAGAAAAAACCATTAAAGATCTCGGGATCGAAATTATTGATGTGCAGCTCAGACGCATCGCGTATGAAGCCGGGGTTGAAAGGAAAGTTTATGAGCGCATGATTTCAGAGCGGGAAAGCATAGCGGAAAAGATTCGTTCCAAAGGCAAAGCAGAAAAAGCAAAAATCAAGGGCAATATAAACAAAAGACTGCAGAAAATTGAATCGGCAGCGTACAGTACAGCAGAAAAAATCAAGGGACGAGCAGAAGCCAAAGCCATTCGCATTTATGCCGGGGCCATGAATGCGGACCCTGAATTTTATAAATTTATCAGAACCCTGGAAGCGTACAAAAAAGCCATCCCAGGAGAAACAAACCTCATCCTGTCCACTGAAAACAAATTCCTGGAACTCCTCCGGAAAAAATAATCCGGCAACCTTAAAATGCGGAATAACAAAAACCTTAAAAGCGCCGATGAATCGGCGGGCTACAATCCCTCAATTTAAAATTGTCGAACCACTAGACCAAATACCCTTGAAACAACAGAGCAAATCCCAGGAAGGCAAAAAAGCCAAGCACATCTGTGACTGTGGTGAGCACTATATTGGAGGATTGGGCCGGGTCAAATCCCAGGGCTTTTAATAAAAGAGGAATGCCTGCGCCTGCCAAACCCGCTGCCGTGAGGTTCACCACCATGGCCAAACCAATCACCAGCCCCAAATAAGGATTTTGTCCCCATCCCCAAGCCGCAATGGCTGTGACAATGCCAATCACCAATCCGTTCAATAAGCCGAGGAAGGTTTCCTTAAAAAGCAGTTTGAGCGCATTGGAATGATGGATCTCCCGCAAAACCAGCCCTCGCATCACAACAGCCATGGATTGCGCGCCTGCATTTCCGCCCTGGCCTGCCACCACAGGCAAAAAAACAGCCAGTATAGTGACCTTGGCAATCACGCTCTCAAACAGGGCAATCACGCCTGCGGCCAAAAAAGCTGTGGCCAAATTGACATAAAGCCAAGGAAGTCTTTTTTGCATGGAAAAATGTACAGGTGAAAAAGTGCGCTCATCCCCGCCCGCGCCGGCCATTTTGAGAATATCTTCTGTGCCTTCTTCCTGAATATCATCAATCAGTTCATTGGCTTTGACCACGCCCAATAAACGCTGCTGCGCATCAATCACAGGAGCGGCCAAAAGATGCCTCTGGGAAAGTTCATTGGCGACTTCTTCCCGGTCCATAAAGCCATCCACCACAAAAACTTCTTTTTTCATAATAGAACCAAGAGCAGCCTCATCCTCTGCGATCAGTAAGTCCCGCATATTCAATATGCCGATCAAACGATTGTTCATATCAATCACATAAGCATAAGTCACCAGCGCCTGCCGGTTGGCCAAGGACCGTATTTTTTGAACAGCGTCTTTGACTTTTGCTTCTTCATGAAAAGCCAGGAAGGAAGTGGACATAATGCGTCCGGCGCTGTTGACCGGAAAAACAAGCAGATCCTGCACTTTTTTCTTCACCCCTTCAGGGAGATGGCTTAGAAGATGACGGCGTGTTTCATTCCCCAAACGAAGCAAAACAGACGCTGCGTGTTCCGGCTCAATACGCCTGGCAATCACTGAAAACAGTTCAGGTGAAATTTCTTTTAACAGCGCGCTTGTCTGCACTGGCTGCAAATACTGAAAAACTTCCGCGCACAATTCATGCGGCAAAGATGTCAGGACAGAGACAGCCTCTTCTTCATCCATGGTCTCAAGCACATGCGCGGCTGTGGAAGGGTCCCGTTCCACATAACCTTTTAATAAAGTCAACACAGGTTTGTCAGATGTCATAATGCCAATATTAGCACATAATGAAGATACTTTGAATAAATCTATTGTTATACTTGTTTAAGTTGTCCAAATCAGTATTATCGCAAAACAATAAAAACCTAAAAAAAGACTTGCCATAACAACTTGTTTGTGCTAAATTTAGAGAAATTCATTATAGAATCTTCTAAATAAGATTTGGATTCATTGTCTTGTTTTTTATACAATCAAATATTTTAATTAAGAATAGCATCAGTTGTTCGAGGTTTTGGCATAATAACCCTTTTTGAAGAGGTAAACTACAATGAGTTCACATTTAAACATCAAACAAGGACCCACAGGGCCATACATGCCCCCCAATGGACCGGATTTACCAGGGGAATACGGCATGACACGATTGGTGCTGTTGCCGCGAGACCCCCAATGGATGCATGCGGCCTGGGAAATCGCTCCTTATACATGGGATGAAGTCAAACGCAATTTTGGAGATGATGTTCAGTTCAAAGGGCATCCGGTGCTGAGATTCCGTTCAGAAGGAGACAACAACAAGAACACCTTTGATGTGAATGTGCTCTTAGATGCGCGCAGTTGGTATGTGTTGGCGCCCACACGAGGCGGGGCTTGGCGCGCTGAATTGGGTTTAATGCTGCCTGACGGACGTTTTGTTTTATTGGCTATTTCCAATCCCATACAAATGCCCGCAGGACAGGTGTCAGACATTTTAGATGAAAAATGGGGTATTCTTAAATCTGAGTGGGAACGTCTTTTTGAACTCTCCGGCGGCGGGAACCGGGGAGCCGGATCAATGGGCGTGGCCAGAAAACTGGCGCATAGGTGGGAGTTGATGAAAGGATTTTCTTCTTTATCCAGTTTCCCCGGCGGCGCTTCTTCATGGTCAAGACCGCCTGAAAGACATCAGAAAGGGTTTTGGCTGATTGCAGACTGCGAGGTGATTGTTTATGGTGCCACAACGCCGGATGCTCAAGTTCAATTTCAAGGACAGAAAATTCAATTGAATCCGGACGGCACATTTTCTTTTCGATTTGGACTGCCGGACGGAGAACAACGATTTCCTATTGAAGCCACAAACAAAGACGGCGACCTCTCCAAAAAAGTAGAATTCATTGTCAAGAGAAAAACAAAAAAATAAAGCGCTTTTTTGATTGACATTGGCTCCCTTTAGTCATAAAATTGACTGGATTTACCAATGACCAAAAGTATTTTATTCGAATAACTGAAAAAATGAGTCAACCTGGCATCTGCAGGTACCTCATATAGTGAACTAACATCGCACCCGCAGGGTGCCAATTTCATCAAGACCTAAACATATGACACCTAAAGGCTATCTCAGCATCGTTTTGCACGCACATCTTCCTTTTATCCGTCATCCGGAATATCCGGATTTTTTGGAAGAAGATTGGTTTTATGAAGCCATCACAGAGACTTATGTTCCCCTGCTGGACATGATGGAGCGGCTGGCCAATGACAATGTGCACTATCGCATCAGCATGTCACTCACTCCTCCGTTGTGCAACATGCTCACGGATGACCTGCTTTTGTCCCGGTACCACAAAAAACTCAACAAACTGATTGAGCTGACTGAAAAAGAGCTGCACAGGACCAAATCTCTGCCGCCCTTGTTCCATGAAACCGCTTTAATGTATTTGGGGAAATTCAGAAAAGCCAGGGAAATCTTTGAATCATGCCATGGCCGGTTATTAACGCGCTTTAAGGCATTGCAAGACAATGGATACCTGGAAATTCTAACATGCGGGGCCACGCACGGGTACCTGCCGCTCATGATTCATGAAGAATCCAGACGCGCGCAAATCCGGCTGGCTGTCCAGGATTATCAGCACCATTTTGGCAGGCTTCCAAAAGGAATTTGGCTGCCTGAATGCGCTTATGCCCCAGGCATTGACAAGATCCTGCGGGACAATGGGATTGTTTTCTCATTTTTGGATTCACATGGTGTTCTGTTTGCCAAACCCAGACCCAGATTCGGTGTTTTTGCCCCGGTGTATTCCCCGGCCGGCGCTGCGTTTTTTGCCAGAGACATGGAAACAGCGCAGCAAGTTTGGTCCGCTGACACAGGTTATCCCGGAGACTTCAATTACCGGGAATTTTATCGGGATGTGGGCTATGATTTGGATTACAATTACGTGCGCCCTTATTTGCATGAGGATGGCGTACGGCGCAACATAGGCATGAAATATTTCCGCATCACAGGCAATGTGGCCTTGTCAGACAAGCAGCCGTATTCCCCGAGCCAAGCGCGAGAAACCGCAGCTTCTCATGCGGGAAATTTCCTTTTTAACCGGGAAAAGCAAATTGAACATTTGAGCGGCATGCTGGGCAGGGCGCCCTTGGTCACCTCTATATATGATGCTGAATTGTTCGGACATTGGTGGTTTGAGGGGCCGGACTTTTTGGAGTTTCTTCTCAAAAAGATCCATTATGACCAAAACACTCTTAAAACCATATCACCGCTGGAATATTTAGGCAAATTCCCTGAAAACCAGATTGTGGAGCCTGAACCTTCTTCCTGGGGAGACAAAGGCTATCATGAAGTGTGGCTGAACGGCACCAATGACTGGATCTATCCGCATTTGCATATTGCTTCAGAACGCATGATTCATTTGGCCAATATCCATCCCCAAGCCGAGGGCCTGCTGAAAAAAGCCCTGAATCAGGCAGCGCGTGAACTTCTTTTGGCGCAATCTTCAGACTGGGCCTTTCTCATGACAGCCGGCACAGCCCGTCAATATTCTGACAGAAGAACCCGGGAACATGTGAATAATTTTCTGCAAGTGGATCATCAAATCCGTGAGAACAAACTGGATGAAGGTTTTATTACCTATTTGGAAAGCCGCAACAATATTTTCCCGCATATAGACTATAAGGCCTATCAAAGCCATTAGACACATAATCGTGACTACTCAGGTCTACAAAAAAACATATAGGAACCACGGATACACACGGATGAACACGGTAAATCTTGACAAGTATTTTTTAACTTAAAAAGAACCATAATATTTTCGTTTTTACCGTGTTTATCCGTGTTCATCTGTGGTTACCTGAGTAGTTGCCATAATCTCTTATTGGTATTCAAGTTTTTTACCAATTACGAATTATATTTTGATCTTGACAGGCAAAAGTCGTTTTGTTAATATTATCACTCAGGCAGAGGAAGTGCTATTTATGTTTCTTTGTCAGAAAAAGCAGGAGCCAATCAATTTGATTGGTATTTTTTTGGAGTTTTAATTAGCAGTCACCATTAGGAGGTGCTAAAAATGACAGAAGCTGTTCTCTCAAAAGTAAAAATTCAGCCCTTAGGCGACCGTGTATTGGTGCGTCCTTTGGAAGCGGAAAAGCAGGAAAGAGGCGGATTGATTATCCCGGACACAGCCAAGGAAAAACCGCAGGAAGGGGAAATCATTGCTGCAGGCAAAGGCAAGACCACTGACGAAGGCAAATTACTTGCCATGGACGTTAAAGTGGGCGACAAAGTCTTGTACGGAAAATATTCCGGCACTGAGATTAAAATCGACGGCCAGGATCATCTGATCATGCATCAGGATGATATTCTTGGCATATTGCAAAGCAAGTAAATCCAAACGGGATATATTCCCCATCTATAATAGGTAAGGAGGTTTGAGTATTATGGCAAAGCAAATTAGATATTCTGATGAATCACGTAAATCCATCAAAGCAGGCGTGGACAAGCTCGCGAGCGCTGTGAAGTCCACACTCGGTCCAAAAGGCCGTTACGCTGTGCTGGACAAAAAATTCGGGTCACCCACAGTGACAAATGACGGCGTCACCATTGCAAAAGACATTGAGCTGGAAGACCCTTTTGAAAACATGGGCGCGCAATTGGTGCGGGAAGTGTCTTCCAAGACAAATGATGTGGCCGGCGACGGCACCACCACTGCCTGTGTGTTGGCCCAGGGCATTGTGTCTGAAGGATTCCGCAACATCACGGCCGGCGCCAATGCCAGCCATATTAAGCGCGGCATTGAAAAAGCCGTGAAAGTGGTTGTGGAGGAATTAAAGAAAATCTCCAGAAAAATCTCCATTGACACCAAAGAAAAAAGCAAATCCGAAGAGGAAATCGCTCAAATTGCGACCATCTCTGCCAATGACAAAGAAATCGGCAAACTGATTGCTGAAGCAATCCTTAAAGTCGGCAAAGACGGCGTGATCACAGTGGAAGAAGGCAAATCCTCTGACACCACCTTGGAAGTGGTGGAAGGCATGCAGTTTGACCGGGGATATATCAGCCCTTATTTTGTGACCAATGCCGAACGCATGGAAACAGAGCTTGATGATCCTTTTGTGATCATCACTGACAAAAAAGTGTCCGCCATGAATGACATGCTGCCTTTGCTGGAAAAAGTGCTGCAGCAGGGACGTCCGTTCCTCTTGATTGCAGAAGACTTGGAAGGTGAAGCATTGGCCACTCTGGTGGTGAACAAACTGCAGGGACGTCTGCGCTGTGCAGCTGTGAAAGCCCCTGGATTCGGCGACCGCCGCAAAGAAATGCTGGAAGACATTGCTGTGTTGACCGGCTCTCAGGTGATCACTGAGGAAAAAGGCTTCAAACTGGACAAAGCCGGCATTGATATGCTGGGACGCTGCAACCGCGTGGTGATCGACAAAGAAAACACCACCATTGTGGGCGGCACAGGCGAAGACAAAACCATTAAGGCCCGTATCGGTCAAATCCGCAAGCAAATTGAAGAATCCACGTCTGATTATGACAAGGAAAAACTTCAGGAACGTTTGGCCAAACTGGTGGGCGGCGTGGCAGTGATCAATGTGGGCGCAGCCACTGAAACTGAAATGAAATCCAAAAAATATAAAGTCGAAGACGCCATGCATGCCACACGCGCAGGCGTGGAAGAAGGCATTGTGGCCGGCGGCGGCGTGGCTTTATTGCGTGCACAAAAAGCGCTTGACAGCCTGAAAACTGACGACCCGGATGAGCAGACCGGCGTGAAAATTGTGCGCCGTGTGCTGGAAGATCCCATTCGCACCATTGCTGAAAATGCCGGCGTGGACGGATCCATTGTGGTGGACAAAGTGCGCACCAATAAAGAAGTCAATTATGGCTATAATGCGGAAAAAGACAACTATTGCGACCTGGTCAAAGTTGGCGTGGTGGACCCAGTCAAAGTCACACGGTCTGCATTGGAGAACGCAGCCAGTGTGGCAGGGCTTCTCCTGACCACAGACGTTCTGGTCACAGACATTCCGGAAAAGAAACAACCAGCGCCTCCAATGCCTGGCGGCATGGGCGGCATGGGCGGCGGCGAGTTCTAAAATCCCTCTGTCCCGATAAGAATTACCCAAAAAC
>JANQER010000253.1 GCA_028278255.1 Elusimicrobiota bacterium
TCCGAAAACCATGAATCCGACAGGTCCTTTCATGCCGAAAATCGGGGCCGCCAGAAGAGACCGGCATCCCTGCCAGTCAGAACGCGCTTTTTCCGAGAACCGGGCATCCGCGGTCCAGTCTTGCGAGATGATGCATTCCATTTTGATGGCCATGGTGCGAAACAGGAGATCGTCTTTGGGTCGGTTTCGGCGCAGATGTTCCGGCCAGCAGCCTTCAGTGCCGACCAGTTCGTATTCAGCAATGAATTCGTTCCAGTAGTAAAAAGCGCCAAAGACATCGTCATTGAAGACATTGCGAATAAGGCCCAGTATGCGCGTGGCCAGGGTGTGAACATCCAGTTCTTGGACAAGTGTGCGGCCCACTTCAAACACAGCCACCATTTCGCGCGTGGTTTCTCGCAGGCGCGCACTGAGCGCTGTGACCAGCCCTCTGAAGAGTTTGAGCGCGCCTTCTTGATCGCCGTCCAGAAGTTCATTGAATTCTGACCGGTCCAGTTTGTAGATGAGCACGTCGCTTTGCGCCAGAGTGGCGGCTGAGCGCGGCCTGTTTTCAAGAAGCGCCATTTCACCGAAAAATTCGCCAGGCCCCATCAGGGCAATGACTTTGTATGTGTTCTTTTTTTCGTCCAGTGTTTTGCGGATGAGGACATTTCCCTGTACTATAAAGTAAATGGCATCCCCTTCTTGGCCTTCACTGAAAATTGTTTCGTCCTTTGAGTAAAGTTCTTCAGTCATGCTGCCGGCAAGACGCGCCACGATTTTTTCCGGCAAATGGGCAAAAGCCTGGATTTTTTTGAGTTTTTCTAAGGGGACCATGCCTTATCCCCCTATCCCGCGCAATCCCGGCGGAAGCTCCGTCGGAATATCACTCTTGGCGTCCAAAAGCCCTTCTGTTTGGAGCGTGATTTTGAGGTCATTGGGGTTGTTGCTGAAAGCCAAGGCCTCATTGACTTCTATCCGTCTGTCACGGATGAGATTGATGAGCGCTTGGTTGAAGGATTGCATTTTGTAGAATGTGGCGGATTCTTCAATGGCTTTGGAAATGGCGCCTATGCGGTTGTCTTCGATCATTTTTTGTATGGTCGGGGAGTTGATCATGATTTCATGAATGGCAAGCCGTCCTTGCTGGTCTGCCTGTTTGATGAGGCGCTGCGCAATGACGCCGCAGAGGCATTTTGAGAGCTGCATGCGCACTTGGTTTTGGGCTTCCGGCGGGAATGCGTCAATAATTCGGTCTATGGATTGTTTGGCGTCATTGGTGTGCAGCGTGCCCAGCACAAGATGGCCTGTTTCTGCAGCGTTCATGGCCGTGGTCATGGTTTCTGAGTCACGCATTTCACCGATGAGTATGACGTCCGGGTCCTGCCGGAGCGCCCGGCGCAAGCCTTGGGCAAAGTCATTTGTGTCTGCGCCCACTTCTCTTTGGTTGACAACCGCCAATTTGTCTTCGTATACAAATTCAATGGGATCTTCCAAAGTCATGACGTGGACCGGCAGGTTGTTGTTGATGTGGTCAATGAGCGCAGCGAGTGTGGTGGTTTTTCCTGAGCCCGTCGGGCCTACCACCAAGAGCAGTCCTTGTTTGCGCACAGCCAGTTCTTTGAGGATATCAGGCAATCCCAGGTCTTCTATGGAGGGAATGGCTGCAGGGATTAACCGAAACACAGCGCCCACTGCCCCGCGCTGAAAAAAGGCATTGCCGCGGAAACGCGCCATGTTTTTGACGAAAAAAGAGAAGTCGAGCTCTTTTTCTTTTTCAAACCGTTCTTTTTGGTAAGAGTTGATGACTGCATAGAGGTATTTTTGTATGTCGTCAGATGCGAGGGTTCGGTTCCCTTCAATAGGGGTGAGATCACCGCGCAAGCGCATCATGGGCGGCCGGCCTGATTTTAAATGCAGATCACTGGCCCCGTTTTCGTATAGTGTTTTGAGCAGTTCCCCAATACCCATGAGACCGTTTTCCATATTTTCTCCTGTTTAAAAGGGTGAATAAGGATGAATAAGGTTGAATAAGGATGAATAGGGGTCACAAAATTTTGTATTCCTGATTTTTTTGTTTTTCCCTTATTCAGCCATATTCACCCCTATTCAGCCTTATTCATCCCTTGAATTTTATTAATACACGCCTGCTGATGACGCGCTGGTTTTGCTGGCTGCATGGCCGGTGAGCTGGCGGAATTTTTCCGCGTCTGAGCATTTGGCCAGAGCGTCTTCAAATGAGACCATTCCATTATTGACCAGATCAGACAGGGAACGGTCCAGCGCCACCATGCCGAATTTGGTGCCTGTTTCAATGGCGCTGTAGATCATATGGGTTTTGCCTTCCCGCACCAGATTGCCGATCGCAGAGGTCATGACCATGACTTCCCGGGCCGCGACACGGCGGTTGCCGTCACGCACAGGCAAGAGCGTTTGACACACCACGCCTTTGAGCACTGTGGAGAGCTGCACACGCACCTGCTGCTGTTGGTGCGGCGGAAACACGTCAATAATGCGGTCAACCGTTTGCGCGGCATCCGTGGTGTGCAGTGTGGCAAAACAAAGATGGCCTGTTTCAGCCGCTGAAATGGCCAGGGAAATGGTTTCCAGGTCCCGCATCTCTCCCACCAGGATGACGTCCGGGTCTTGTCTGAGCGCATGCCTTAAAGCGTCATTGAATCCACGGGTGGAATGGCCGACTTCTCTTTGGCGCACAATGCATTTTTTGGATTCGTATACGAATTCAATGGGATCTTCAATTGTGAGGATGTGCCCTCTGCGCATGGTGTTGATGATGTCCACCAAACAAGCCAATGTGGTGGATTTGCCTGACCCCGTGGGGCCTGTGATGAGCACCAGGCCTCGCGGCAGGCTGGCAAATTCCAATACGGCCGGCGGTAATTCGAGATCTTCAGGATTGGGGATTTTTGAGGAGATAACACGCAAAACACATTCCACCCCGGTTCTTTGCATTAAGACGTTCACGCGGAAGCGCGCCAAATTGGTAACAGAGAAGGAACAGTCCAATTCGAGTTTTTCTTCAAACCGTTGTTTTTGTTCGTCATATAAGATGGAATAGACAAGACGCTTGGATTCTTCCGCTGACACAGGCGGGAATCCGGAAACTTCAACCACCTCCCCGTTCACGCGGATCATAGGGGGTTTTCCTATGACAATATGCACATCTGATGCGCCTTGTTTGACTGCCAATCGCAGTATATCAATGAACTCCATGAATCCTCCCCAACCCGGACAAACCGGAATTGCATAATTAAAATTTTAAATTGAAAAATGAAAATTGGAAATCTGCAAACAGCTTGTTTGCCATCTAAGTCTTGAACTATTTTTGCAAAAATACTTTGGTTTAGCGTTTTTTCATCTTTCCGTCGGGCTGCAATGACCTGATTCATCAGGCGCTTTTGAAAAGCGGAAAGCCTGTCTCTGACGGGAAAGCGCCCGATAAATCGGGCAATTACAGAAAAAACGCTAAACCACAGTAAAAATATTATCTCTTAGGGCCTACAAATGATGCAGCGACCATCTGCTAATTTCTAGTTTCTAACTTATAGTCATTCCCAAGTATGACTTCAACATCTGCCCTGGCTTTTGGGTTGACATCGCTGAACACTGATTCCACACCCAATGCGCGGGCGACCTTTCTGGCTTTTTCTATGGTGCCCACGCGGTCCATGACGCGCGTGATGGATTGTCTGCCTTTGTAATTGCCGTAGTCCAGTACATCAAATTTGGCGGCTCTGAGCCGCCTGGTCGCAGAGAGCGCAAGACCTTTTTTTTCTGTTCCGTTCCAGACTTTGACTGTTATGATATCTTTTTTTGGCTGAATTTTGGATAGTATATTTTCTTTGCTGTCTTTGGCGATTTGTTGCAGAACCAAAGACGTGCGCTCTTTGTCCATTATCCAGTAGGCTTTTTCAGGACGGCCAGGCAAGATCCATGGGTTGACCCGGTCCCGCTTGAAGTGCTTGGCCTCCATTGCCAGAGAGAAAATATCAAATACTTGTAGGTTTGTGTGAATTTTTTTGAAAATAACAATAAAAAGATGCGGCGCCCTTATGTATAGAAGCGGTGAAGATATTTTGGCGGAGACGGCTTTGAGGAATTCCATTTGCCGCAGAATGCGGCCCCTGTCTCCGCTGCGTCCGCGGAAACGCACGTAGTTTAAGGCTTCGTGTCCGTTCAATCGGTATGTGCCCGGGTCTTTGTGAAAGTGGTAATTGCCGGCTTCGTCATCATAATGCATGGGCTCGTTGATTTGGACGCGCACTCCGCCCAGTAAATCAACAAATTTTCGGAACCCTTCGTATCCGATATGCAAGTAGTATGCCGGGGATAGGTTTGATTTTTGTCCATCCAGGATGTGGTCAACTGCCTTGACCACTTCCGAACCTGCCTGGTGGAAATTGCGCGTAACACCGTAGTGGTACGCAAAGACTTCATTGATGCGGTTGAAACGGTAACCAGGCAGTTTGATTTTTGTGTCGCGCGGGATGGACACCACATCTGTGCGGCGGGTCACGGGGTTGTAGCGCCAGAACAGGAGCGTGTCGGAATGGCGCGAGTAGTCCACCCAGTCTGTGCCCAGGACAATGCCGGTGAGCGGCCGTCCCTCGCGCAAAGCCGCGGCAATAGGCGACAATGCGCAAAAAGTCGATGTGCCAATAATCAGACAGACGCCGATAACAGCCGCGACACGCATATGGAAATTATTCATTGTATAATTTTTTCTTTTTGATATATTTTTCAACAACCCGCGGCAGATCTCCTTTGGCAGAACGGCCGGCCGACAGACACTTTCGAACGCGGGTGGACGATGCTTTTGGCAAACCTGTTTTCAGGACAATCACTTGAATATGTTTTCTGGGCAATGACACACCCCGGCGTTTTCCAACAACCACACTACAGTTTTTGAGGATATTTTTCCAATGCCGCCATTTGTGGAAATCTTTAAATGAATCCCCGCCTATAATCAGAAACCATTTCGCTTTCGGAAAACGCCGGCGAAAAGTTTTTATTGTTTTTTCCGTATAAGACACACCGCCTTGGTTTATTTCCCATGGACTGACAATATAACGTTTTTCTTTTTTGAACACAAGACGCAGCATGTTGATCCTGTGAAAAGCTGCGCTGATTCTGTTTTTTTGTTTATGCGGCGGGTTTTTAGCCGGCACAATAAAAATCTTATCCAACTTCAGCTCTTTGACAGCCGCCCGGGCCAATGCCTCATGCCCTTTGTGCACAGGGTCAAAAGACCCGCCGAATAGACCGTATCGCTTGAAGAATTTTTGATTTGAAACCATTTAAAACAACTCCTCTTAACAGAAGACTCCAGCAATACCCCTGAAAACCAAACTATCTTTTTGATTTTCAGTCAAAAATCGCAAATCCAAAATCAAAAATCCCATTCATTCTCTTATCTGTCCTGTTCCCCTCACCACGTATTTGGTGGTGGTGAGTTCGCGGATGCCCATGGCGCCGCGGGCGTGCATTTTTTGTGTGGAGATGCCCATTTCAGCGCCTAAACC
>JANQER010000296.1 GCA_028278255.1 Elusimicrobiota bacterium
AAGCGCTGTCCGGGTCAGCGCCTGTGCAGCGCTTTTTCCGATGTCCAAAAACTCTTCAAAAAAATAACGACTTTAGACTCCCTGGACAATATTGAAGACCACATGACCGGCAAACCTGAATCTCTTTTGCTCATTCATGTGGCAGGCATGGATGCGTTGTTGGCCTCACATCTAAACCATCTTTTCTCCAAAGTCCCGCAGGCACGCGTTCTTCTGATCTGCGACAACCCTTTGGAAGAAACCGTTCGATCTGCCGTGAAAAAACACGCATGGGCGCCTCTTCCCTATCCCCACGGGATTGTCTTCCTCCTGGAAAATCTCAAAGAAAAAGAAAAAAAACCAGACCCAGACAAAAAACCCATAGAAAGAGTTCTGGTGGTGGATGACGAACCCGCGCTCCTGGACATGCTGGTGGACACACTTTCAGAAGAAGGGTATGAAGTGGATGGCAGCTTATCCGGTGAAGAAGCCAGAAAACAAATCAAAGAAAAAGAATACCACGTGGCCTTGGTGGATTTCAATCTGGGCGACGCCACAGGTCTGGCGCTGTCCAAAGAATTCAGGCAGGCTGACGAAGACATCAACTGCATTCTCATGACAGCGCACGCCTCTCTGGACATGGCTGTCAAAGCCATACAAGCGGATATATACGACTACATCATCAAACCCATTAACATGACTTATATGAAGCGGTCCATCACCAAAGCCTTGGAAAAGCGGCGTTTGGCCTTGGAAATCAAAGCCCTGGTGGCTGACCTCACCAAAGCCAACAACCAATTGAATGAACTCAGTGAAATCAAGTCAAAATTTCTCTCTATTGTCAGCCATGACTTACGCACGCCCCTCACATCCATCAAAGGGTATGCCCAGGTCATGAGCATGCAAAAAGACATCCCGCCGGACACCCGGTCCCATTATCTCAATGTGATTGCCAAAGAAGCGGATCATTTGGGCAACCTCATCAATGACCTCATGGATTTTGTCAGCATAGAAGCCGGAAAATTGCGTGTGGAAAAAACATCGTCTGACCTCAACGCATTGATCGAAGGCGTGCACGCGCGCATGATGCCCATTGCCGAACAAAAAAACATCCGTTTGGAAACACAAATCAAAGACAAACCTCTGCCAAAAATCGACATGGACGCGCACCGGATTGACCAGGTGCTCACCAATTTGGTGGGCAATGCGTTCAAGCACACCCCCACCGACGGGAAAGTGCTTGTGCAAGCTGAAATCAGAGGGCACTTTATCCACGTGCAAGTGTCTGACAGCGGGGAAGGCATCCCGCCTGAAGATCTCTCAAGAATATTCGGTCAATTCTACCAAGTCGAATCCCACCAATCCAAAAAACAAGGCATTGGCCTGGGCCTCACCATTTCCAAAGAAATCATCCAAGCCCATGGCGGCGAAATCGGCGCAGATTCCGAAGGCAAAGGCAAAGGCAGCCAGTTCTGGTTCACCCTCCCCATCTAAAAATCAACCACCTTTATCTCTCGCAAAGACGCAAAGGTCTCAAGGGTTCCTCAAGCCCACCCCATTGTTTTACGTAAAGTTTATGTCAAGGGATTCGTCAAACGTATATCGGCATGATGAGATAAACGTCTGTCAATAGGAGAGGTTCAGCCTCTCGCCATAACAGCGTATCACCTCATTGCCCAAGCCTCATTCGGCAACAGGCGCATCACTGGCCCCATGCAAGGGCACATTTGCCAGCAGGCAAAAAAACTCGCGAGTTTATTTGACAACAGGCAAAAAAACTCGTATCCTTATGTTATGATTCGCTATCTCACTCACCAGGTCAAAAAAGATCTCAACAAAAAAATGGTATTTGTCGGCGGCCCAAGGCAAGTCGGCAAAACAACCCTTGCCATGAACTTTGCCAGAGACAAGACAGGGTATCTTAACTGGGACGCCTCTGAACACAGAGAAAAAATCCTGAAAAGAGAAATCCCGGATACGCCGGTTCTTGCCTTTGATGAGATTCATAAATACCGGTCTTGGCGCAATTATTTGAAAGGTCTTTATGACCTCAGAAAAGAACACCAGAAAATATTGGTCACAGGCAGCGCACGTCTGGATTTTTATCGTTTTGGCGGGGATTCCTTGCAAGGGCGGTATCATTATTTGCGCCTGCATCCCTTGTCTGTGGCAGAGCTTAAAATCCGTTCAACAAAAGAATTGC
>JANQER010000342.1 GCA_028278255.1 Elusimicrobiota bacterium
AATAAAGTTATGAATTTACCTAACAAACTCACAATCATGCGGTTGTTGTGTGTGCCGGTTTTTATGGTCTTTACTTACACGGACAATGTGTATACACGGATATTGGCTTTGATCATTTTCATTGCCGCTGGTGTCACTGATCTCTATGACGGTTATTTGGCCAGAAAATACAATTTGGTCACGCCTTTGGGTGTTTTTCTGGACCCATTGGCAGACAAACTCATTATCACAGCAGCTTTGATATCATTTGTCGAACTATCAGAAACGCACGTGCCTGCATGGATGGTGGTGCTCATTGTGGGGCGTGAATTTCTCATCACAGGATTACGCGCCATGGCTGCCAGCCAGGGACAAATAGTCGCGGCAGATGATGGGGGAAAATTCAAAACAGTGGTACAAACCACAGCCATTATCACTGTCCTGGTTGTGCTCATCATTAATTCCGGACTCAGCCATTTTGCCGGCCAGCCCATCTCTTATTTACAAGAGCAAGTGGGATGGCGAGCAGAATCAGCCAAAGTATTGTCCTGGGTGCCGTATTGGATGATATTTATTGCCACATTGTTTTCTCTGATCACTGGCATTAGCTACTTGCGTAAACACAAAAACCTATTCACACAAAATTTGTAATGAATAATGGCACATCTTTTCAAAAGGCAATTCGCTTTTTCACCTTAGGCACAGCGAGTGTTGGATTTATCGGCTATATCCCTTACCGCCTTATTCCTTTTTCCAAATGGAAAGGCAGCGGATTTTTAGGGACTTTGGCAGGGTGGAGCCTTTTGTGGTTGATCCCTGCTCAAGGGACATTATTTTGGACTTTGTTGTTTGGTGTTCTGTTTTTGTCAGTGTGGGTGTCTCATTATGCTGAAAAATGGCTCACATACGATGACCCGCGCATTGTTATTGACGAACTCATAGGTGTGTGGGTGTCAGCAGCACTTTTGCCGCGTACCTTATGGCCTATGTTAGGGGCTTTCATTCTCTTTCGTTTTTTCGACGTGTTAAAAGGCCCGTGGGGACGATGGGTCGCACGATTGCCTGGCGGATTCGGTGTGGTGGCCGATGATATTTTGGCTGGAATACTGGCCAATGTATGCGTCAGAATACTTTATTGGATACATGGATATATCTAACCCGGATGATCAGGTAAGGCAAAGTTTAAACATTAAAATGCAAAACATATTAATGGTTTCCATACAAATGTATAGACAATTATATTGAATTTTTATAAAATAACTGAAAACAGTAAGCGGAGGAACCAATGACAAATTCTGATAAATTAAAAGCTTTAAATTTAGCGCTTTCCCAGATTGAAAAACAATATGGCAAAGAATCTATTATGAAACTGGGAGAAAAATCCTCAAAGGTCAAAGTGGATGCCATCCCCACAGGTGCATTGTCATTGGATATTGTCTTGGGTGTGGGTGGATTGCCGCGCGGCCGCGTGGTGGAAATCTATGGGCCTGAATCCTCAGGCAAAACATCATTAAGCTTACATGTGGTGGCAGAAGCGCAAAAATTAGGCGGGACAGCCGCTTATATTGATGCAGAGCATGCCATGGACCCTGAATATGCCAAAGCCCTTGGCGTGGACATTGAAAATCTACTCATTTCACAGCCTGATTCTGGTGAGCAAGCCCTGGAAATTGCAGATCAACTGGTCAGAAGCGGCGCGTTGGACATCATTGTTGTTGATTCAGTGGCAGCGCTTGTACCGCGCGCCGAAATAGAAGGGGAAATGGGAGATTCGCACATGGGACTCCAGGCGCGGCTTATGAGCCAAGCACTCAGAAAGCTCACCTCCAATATATCGCGATCAAAAACATGCATTATCTTCATCAATCAGCTTCGCCAAAAAATAGGCGTCATGTTTGGTAATCCTGAAACAACACCTGGCGGGCTTGCTTTGAAATTCTACTCATCAGTCAGACTGGACATCCGGCGGATAGAATCCATCAAACAAGGCGACAGAATCACGGGCAACCGTGTGCGTGTTAAAGTCGTCAAAAATAAAGTGGCGCCGCCTTTTCAGCAGGCTGAATTTGAAATGGTTTTTGGAGAAGGCATTTCTCGGGAAGGCTGTTTGTTGGATATAGGCGTGAATGCCGGTATGGTGGAAAAAGCAGGCACTTGGTATCTTTACAAGAACGACCGCTTGGGCCAAGGCCGAGAAAATGCCCGCCAATATCTCAAAGCCAATCCGGCTGTGGCAGACGAATTAGAAAACATGATCCGTGACAAATATTTGGATAAAAACAATCATGTTTCAGCTGCCCCTGCACCCAAATTGTCCGGCAGAGAAAAAGAAACACAAAAACTTTCCCGTGCAGGCAAAGCATAGAAAAAAGGAATGGCGGATTGCATTCACCACAAAACCTTGTTGATGAATTCCTCAAGCATCTCCGTGTTGAAAAAGGCCTGACCCAAAACACGCTTGATGCTTATGGCTCGGATTTAAAGTTTTTTATGGATTACTGCCATAAACAGAAAATAAACGTCCTCAACGCGGCACACGCGCAAATATCTGACTTTCTTTGGTATCGCCGGTCACAGGGCTTAAAGCCTGCCAGCCTCTTTCGTCTCATGGAATCCCTTAAACAACTTTTTAAATTCCTTGTCCGGGAAGGGCATGTGCCGCAAGACCCCACTTCCACCATGACTTCCCCGAAAATGCAGCACCGCCTTCCTCAATTTCTCAGCATCCAAGATATGGATCAATTATTGACCCAAAACACAAAAACAAACGAATCATCAATTCGGTTCCAAGCCATGCTGGAGCTCATGTATGCCGCTGGCTTGCGCGTCACAGAATTAATCAGCTTGGAAGAATCAAATTTAGATTTAGATGTTGGTCTTGTTCGGGTGATTGGCAAAGGCGGGAAAGAAAGGGTTGTGCCTATTAACGCGCGCGCCAAAGAGGCTGTTGCCCGATACTGGCAGATAAAAAGAAAAAGGTTCCCGAACGGGACACAAACGCTTTTTGTCAATGCCCGCGGACAGGCGCTCACTCGTGTGACTTTTTGGTGTCAAATTAAAAAACATGCGCGAACAGCCGGCGTGTACAAGCCTATTAGTCCGCATGTGATTCGTCATTCATTCGCCACTCATTTGTTGGGCGGCGGCGCTGATTTACGGTCTGTTCAGGAGATGCTCGGCCACAGTGATATCTCTACTACCCAGATCTACACGCATGTGGACCGTGCGCATCTCAAAAAAGCGCACAAAAAATATCATCCGAGAGGATAAAATAAAGTGAGAAGGGCGAAGGTCGAAGTGCGAAGTAAAAGACAAGACAAAAAGCAAAGTAAAGGTTTTAATATTTCGGACTTCGCACCTCGGACTTCGGACTTTTGGTTAAGGAGCGATATATGCCATTAAACAATGACTTGTTGGATATTTTGGCTTGTCCGAAATGTAAGGGGGAAATTGAATACAAAGAAGCGGACAATCAGCTTGTGTGTTCAGCTTGCAGATTGATCTATATGGTTAAAGACGGCATCCCTGTGATGCTTGTGGATGAAGCCAAAACGTACTGACATCAATTTCTGATTTTTGATTGCCGATTTAAAAACATTGAAATTATCTTAAATCAAAAATTACTTATAGATTAGACTGGCTTTATCACCTGTCCAGCTTTCAAGCCGCTCCATCAGGTCTGAAAGAACAATTTTAATAGCAGCTTTTTCATTGGCTGCTTTGAAATTTCCATAATCCCCTTGAAGCCGGGAAGCCCGCCCTGAAGGCAAAACATCGTCAGAGACATCTTTTGGCCGGCCTGACTTCACCATAGGCTTCGTGTCTTTCAAACGAAAGCTGTCAAGTTCCCAGAGGCGGCAGCGGTAGTGCTGGGTGCGTTCCGTGTCTTGAAACAACTCAATGCGTAATTCAAAGGCATAGTCAGCCACCTCTAAATCAACCACCAATGATTTTTTAAGCTCGAATATAGGGCTTTTAACAGATGAATGAATAATTTTCATGAATAGATTCCTCTCTTTTTAAGTTCGAAGTCCGAGGGTCGAATCCCGCGATCCTAATGCACAATACGGGTTTAATATCGTTCCAATACAATTGCCCCGCCGAGGCCGCCTGAAGCACAGGCTGTGGCCAAGCCAAATTGGTTTTTAGAATTTGATGCCATCCCATAAACAAGATTCAAAAGAAGTCTGGCGCCTGTGGCTGCCAAAGGATGCCCCAAAGCAATGGTTCCGCCATTGGCATTAATCTTGCCTTGCTGCCAAGCTTCTTCCCAGTTTTGTTGATAATGATCTTTCCCTTCTCGAAAAATAGATAAACAAGTGGCGGCAAAAGCTTCATGAAGCTCTATTTGATTTAAATCAGAAAATGTCAAACCAGCTTTTTCAAGTGCCAATGAAGTGGCAAAAACAGGAGAAATTCCCATATACGCTGGATTTGACCCCCAAAAACCCCAAGATTTGATTTCAGCCAAAATATCCAGCCCCAGTTCCTTTGCCTTTTCTTCAGAAGCCACAACAAGCACAGATGCCCCGTCGGACCTGGCGCAAGCATTAAACAGCGTCACAGTGGCCTTTGTTTTGCCTTCCACAAATTTTTTTCCTTTCAAATGCCTGGCATTGTCCTGATAAAAATTCTGAAGACGATAAGACGGCCCATCAAAAAGCAAAGGCGCTTTGGACAACATTTTGGGTTTGGACACCAAACCTTCTCTGAGAAAAGGATATTCATCTCTCTCCAAAACCACTTTCCCGTTTTTCATAAAAGGCGTGACATGCGTATGATAAAACCCTGATTTTTCCGCCTCCAAAGCGTGTTTATAAGAATGCAATGCATATTCATCCTGTTCTTCCCTGCTCACAGAATAAATTTGCGCGCAGATTTCTGCTGTGGCAGCCATGTTGATTTTTTCAATGGGATCTGTCAGGCCTTCCTCTGTGGTGTCAGTCAAACAAATATCTTCCATGCCCGGGATATCAGACCAATTGGTTTTGATCGCGTCGATCGACCGCAGCATCTTATTGGCACGGGATCCGCGGATGGCATAAGGAAAAGTGGACATAGACTCTGTGCCGCCTGCCAAATACAATTGTCCCTCTCCCATCACAATATGCCTATAAGCAGACGCCACTGTTTCCATACTGGAAATACAATTGGCTTGCACTGTAAAAGCATGCGCTCTTTCAGGCACCCCGGCTTTCAAAAGAGACACCCGCGCGATATTCGGCGCATGAGACCCTTGTCCCACCCATCCCACAAGAACACCGTCCACTGCTTGCGGTGAAAGAGATGTTTTGTCCAAAACCCCTCGAATGGCAGACTCCATCAGATCTTCCGGTAAATACTCTGCCAAACCTTTGGCCAAGTGTCCAATAGGCGTCCGAACGCCTCCGCAAATAACAACTTTTTTAGGCGTGGCTTTCATAACAATCCTCTTTATGTTTCGCTCATATAGTAATTGTCAATTCACTGCTCACTTTATTATACTTATTATAACATCTTTGTACGCATCATATTTTTAAATTATCAAAAAGGCAGAAAAATGAAAAACGGACTGCGGTTGGGTATTGATTTGGGCGGTACACTGATCAAGACAGCTTTGGTGGATCATACCGGCCGGATTATGTGCATCAAAAAAATAAAAACATCTTTTAAACCCAGGCATTTGGCTGAAAGGATTCACAAAACCATCCGGCCTTGGTTCAAAAAATCTATTTTAGGAACAGGCATTGGCGTCGCAGGTGATATAGACTCGCAAAAAGGTGTTGTCAGGTTCTCGCCGAATCTCTCCTGGAAAAATATCCCGTTAAAAAAATATTTTCAACAAACCGGTTTCCCAGAACCTCTTTTTTTTGAAAATGATGCGTCTTGTGCGGCTTGGGGCGCTTATCATATAGAATTAAAACAA
>JANQER010000346.1 GCA_028278255.1 Elusimicrobiota bacterium
CTCTTGTTCCAATCCCTCCCAAACATCCATCACTTTATTATCAAACACTTCATCATTAAATCTATCCACATAAGACACAAGGCTCTCTATAAAAGCATAAAGCCTTTCAGGCTCAAGCGCGGCAACAATCTTATGTTCTCTGTCCAACCCATATAAAAAAACCCCCAAAAACCTAAGAGGAGCCTTTCTTATCACATCTCCTGAGGGAGAATCAACAAAACCCTTTTCATAGAGTTCCATAGCATGATTGATTAAAACGGCAATAAACGCATCCGGATATTGCGACAACCCCCTTACCCAATCTAAATGACCATCCAAATATGTCCCACCAAAATTTATCAAACGCTTGGCCACCAAATCCGGGAACACAAAACAAAAATTCATTAAATTATCAAAGGGGATACGCCACTCATATCCCTGTGGATTTTCTATTCCTTCCATTTTTTTTCTCACTTTCGCAATCTGCGCTTCATCCGGTTTGGGCCATTCATCATTCCACCTCATCCGCACAGCACTCTCACTCATTGAACCAGCTGATACAGTTTCTTTTTCTTGTGATGACTCCCACTCATCTTCTGCCTGCGTCCTCCAATCAAAATCCGGCATTGCTTCACGAAACAACTCATCCACCTGGATAAATTTATTTCTTACCTCTTCTTGAAGCAAAACCAGATCATTCTTTAAATCAGCCTTTTCAGAATATTCTCCCTGATCTTCCTCTAACCACACCATCATCTCATCCATCAAACGCAAACCTTTTTCCCATTTTTTCAACACAAACCCCAGAAACTCAGGTGAATAAAGCTCTTCCTTCTTAGTATGCCAACTCCATTTCACAGAACATTTTAAACACTCTATAACTTTCTTATACATTTTTTTAAGATCCATATATTGATCTGCTTCATATGCAATCTCAATAAAACCAATAGCACCCATGACAAGCTGCATTTCCTTCCCAAACTCATTATGCTGAAAGTCAAAAACAATTTTATACACTTCAGCCAAGGAATCTTCTTTACCTTGAGCAACAGGCATTACATCCTCTTCTGAATCACCAAAATATTCTTTTGCCTGCGCTCTCCAATCATAATCCGGCCACATCTCAGCAAACATAGCATCTGCTTCAGTAAGTTTTTCCTTTGAAAGCGCTGCCAATTCATTAATTGCATCCCCTTTTAACGAATCTTTCAATTGCTCCATCAGCTCAAAGCTTTTTTCCCATCTTTTTAATACATATCCAAAATATTCCGGTGTCATTTTTTTGACCTTATCCACTTTATCATAAGGGAAGAAGCGCAGATGACCGGCTATTTCATCCAACAATCCTAAAGGCCTGTCTTCCTCTGGCAACTTCCATATTTCATTCCGCATGGCATTTAAATAAGGCCACACCAAATCGTGTTGAAACCTAAAAACAAATTGATGAAGCTCATCAACGCTGTCTTCATTTGTCTCATCTGATGACATGTCCTGTTCTGATGAATCATTAAAACGTGGACTTAAAACTTTTTCCATCCATCTCAAACAACTTCCACTTAAATTATTCTTAACAACCCGCAGCCTTTGTTGAGGGACCTTTTCCAGTATAGTCAGAACAAATCCTTTAGAACTATCGATAACTCTTTTATAAAGCAAATGACTATAAATGCCATTGATCAACAAACCCAAATTTTCTTCATCAATTCCTTTGATAATCCGAGAAGCGCTTTTTGACCCCATCTTAAACAAAGCCCCGGCAATTCCTGAAAGGCTGTATGAAACACGCAGGGTTTTTCCTCTGTATTCAATTTCAAATACTTTATCTTTTCCATTTCTATAATGCGCAATCGCATGATTAAAAACCGCTGTTAACAAACCAGGCTCTGCTTTCGAAAGCTTATCAGCCCAACTTTCATGATAATCCACTTCTGTGAAGCCTGCCAAACGCGCAGCCACTAACTCAGGCGCTGCATAATAAATCACTCGTAATTTTTCTAACCTAAGAGCCCCATCAGCGTCTCTTAGATAGTCACCATCTTTAACAAACAAATCGAATAACCTTTCAAATTCCTCAACCTCTTCCCTTGTCGGCAGTTCCACGCCTTGGGGCCAGTGGGGCGGGATAGTGTTGTGGTTGAAATTTTGTCCGGTTGTCATGACAGGATTAAAATCCCTGACATATCTTTTTTCATCTAAAATGTCTTTGGCAGTGTCTTTTAAATTTTTGAATATCTGTTTCATTTCCGGGCTTTGTTCAAGAAAAGACTGCCAATTATTGTAACCCTCAACAAGTTTAGTATGAAAAACTTTTAAGTCCTGGTATTCCTGCTCTTCCAAAACCCTGCTGCCATAGTATTCTTTTAATGAATCCGGATGCACGCCTTTTTCTCCCAATCGCCATTCATTGGGCAATAAGTTTAAAATTCCCTGCCATTCTTTTAGGACAGCTAAGAATCGTTTTCCGGATGCTTCTTCTGATTTCTTGTTTAACGGTTTTTCTTGATAGAATATATCGCCTATCATGCTTTCATATATTGTTTTTCCTTTTTTCTCAATTATGACCAAATCTTCTTTATCACCTGTTTCGGGGAGCACAACAATGCGCTCTCCCAAACCGGCTTTTCTCAGTTCTTTGGGAACAAAAACACCTTTACGTTCGGCAAATATAAACAACCCATTCACAGAGGTGGCTGCATAAGCCTGTTTGAATGCTTCAATTTTTTTTTGGTGCAGATGAAGGCCAAGTAAATCACATATAAATATTTGCTGGGTGTTTGCAAAGCTTTCAGGCAACTCGCTAAAAGAACTCTGAACCGAATACTCTGCCGGAATCCGAATATCGAGAATATTTCGCAACTGAAGACTTGTTTGAATCATGTTTTCTGACAGCACTATCTCAGTCACCACGAGTTTTTTCTTTAATGCACGGGCCGCTTCATTGACGTCAGCTGCTTTTTCCCAGGCGTATAAGAATGCGGCCGCACATGTGGCAGGCACTGCCACATTCAGTTTTTTGCGTTCATCATCCGCAAAGATCTCAACACATTTTTCAATGGCTCTGGTATAGGCCTGAAAACGATAGCTTTCTTCTTTTTTGATTTGATCTGCGGCCAATGCAACCAAGTCTTCTGCATAAGGCAGACCTCTTTGGAACCTGTCCCAAAATAAATCTGCTTTGAATGCATGTACCAGCTTTTGCATGTCCTCAGGACTTTTTGGGGTTTTTCTTTTTGTTTTCCTTGTTTTTGGCAGGCCTGCCTTGTTTTGTACAGGATTTTTTTTCTTTGGTTTCTTTCTTTTTTGTTTTTTCTGAGTTGTTTGTTTCTTTGAGGGAGCCTTTTTTAACGGCTTTTTAACGCTTTGTTCTTGCCGGGCAGATGTTTTTGGGAGCGTGGCTGGAATTAGAGCTGCCTCAGGGATAAAATCTCTTAACTCTTTGTTCCAGTTCATGCGCAATGTGCCGGGCGTGCCATCCTGGCATTCAAATCCCAGGCTTAAGTAAATTGTTCCGGCAGCAGTGACGCCAATCATGAGTTGATAATATACCTCCTCTTGCCCGGCCAGGAACCTTAATTTTTTGCCGATACTGAATGCTTTTTGTTTGTTTAATTTTCCACCGTCTGACACAGGAACTGGAAAATTTTTCTGGAGGTAATTTAAGGCTATTAATTCGTCACATTGGGACACCTCAAATTCTCCCTTTTCTTTTTTCTTTTTTAATTCCTCGATTTTTTGATAAACACGGACCACTTCTACTTGTTGGCGCTCAGGCACTCTTAAATAGGTTATGCGGCCGTTTTCATCCTGCTCCCATGTTAAGCGTGTTTCTCCTGTTTTCCCCCTTTTGTTTTCATATTCTAAATCCAGATAGATCTCTCCTTGTTCTGTGCAGCCTACCCATAAATCAAGAGCACTCAAATCCTGAGCAGCCCCCAAGCCTCGTTTGGGGTTTCCCATTTTCCCGCCATCAGGCATGGGAAATGTCATCAGGAAAGTCCCTTTTGTATAATCAAAAAGAAGATCACAAACTGATATTTTTATCCGCTCTTTTTTTCCTTTGGCAATGGCTTTCTCAATCTTTTTATAAGCTGCTTTGACTTCAGCGATTTGCGCTTGTTTTCTGACATGAGCGGCTTGTTTACTTTCCGGGGGAACAATAAAGCTGCGCGTATCAAAGAAGAATAGGGGACGGAGGGAACTCAACAACTTGAGAGATGCAAAAGGTTGAGGCATCCATTCAATGACACTTTCTAACTGCTCAATTACGCGTATCTTTTTCATGTCATTGCCAAATTTACTGGAGGCGAAGCGCTCTCGTTTTTGAGAATTGGGCATTTTTGAAAATTGTTCATCCTTAAACCCAAAAATACGCCCGATAAATCGGGCAATGACAAAGACACGGGCCGTTATGATATTTTGTAATGAAGTTTTCTTAGAGACATCCTTCCAATCTGTCCAACTAAACACCACAAAAACCAAATTCCCCACAATCCCTGCCATAAGAAAAGGCGTGATCTGGCCTTGGATCAAAGCCGCCACGCCAAACGCCACAACACCAAGTAAATTCCCGGCCAAACCGCTCCAGCCGCTGGCTTCTGTTCCTTCAGAATCCTTTGCAAAAAACCGAAGCCCAAGAACTCCTTTTCTATCAAAATCAAACTGGGGAGATTGTTTCTTTAAAATGCTGATCTCAAAAAGACCATGCCCCAGAACATCATTCAGCACAAAACCAAGCAATGCTCCAAAAACGCCTGCCAAGGCATAGACCAAAATTTCATAATCACCCAAATCCATCACAGCCAAAATCACTGCCACAGGCGCCACCACCCAGCTCAGCCAGTCTGTGGCGTTTTGAGAAGGAGGTTGGGGCGTCACATCTTCCTCTCCAGGCGTGTACACCCAACCTTTGATATTTTGATTAAATTTTTCATCTATATAGAGCCTATTTGTTAAATCAGAATAAAAACGGGCCAGCTGTGGATGAAAAAGCAATTGTCTTTCTCCATCACTAAACCCCTCAAACGATGGTTTTATGTATCCCAATTGATCTGGAGCCACCACAGACACATGCCAATCCTCTGCCAATGCCTTTAAATAATCACCTACTATAGGATCAAAATTGTACGGGCTTGAAGTTATAATATAACTCACCAAAAAAACAGATTCGTTGACTGGGTCCAACAAACAACTCACTCTGCCCAATGGAATTGAACGATCTTTTGCATCCCAAATATAAATCACAAAAGCACGCGGACACAACAAATACCCTGCTGAATAAAACTTACTTCCACCTATTAAAAGATCCAAACAACTGGACCCCAAAGAAGGCCACCCCAAGTGTAATTCCTCAATAGGCCCGTTTGCCATCCCAATCACCACAGATTGAGCATCATCTGTTTTACTGACACCACCTGCTCCGATTGCATGCACCTTGCCTGCCATGTCAGGCACTCTTCGCAAACTGGTCCTTGTTTCATTCAAATACTTCTTAATCTCAGCCAATTCCTTTGGCATCCCAGGCAATTTTTTATAATGCGTTTCATAGGACTCAATGGCCTCTTCTCGTGTTCCCCCACGAAACCGCGTCTCAAAGTAAGGCCGCAACGCATCCAATAAAAGCTCACCATTTAAAACCACTCTCAGATACTCATCTATAAACAACAAAGCAGACCATTCTTTTTCATCTAATCTATCAACAGCCTCAAGGAACTCCTGATAAGACTCAAAAGAATCAGAAAAAAACTTTTCAAAAAAACCTTGTATTCCTGAAACCAAAAATATTTTTTTTCTGGCGATAGAAAATGACAATGATATATTGCCAAGCGCAGCTGCAGCCCATTCAAACCGCTTGGCCAACTTATTTAAAATAATATGCAAACAAACACTTCCAAACACACTCAAAAACCCGAAGCCAAACAAATAAGGCAAATGAAAAACAAAAGCCCGTGCAACAATGCCTATGCGGGTTTTTGGCCCAGGATTTTTATCCAACTGCCACTTGCCATTGATAAACCTAAAAACCTGCTGATGAAGCACCCAGCCAAACACCACATTCAAACCCAACCAAATCACCCCATCCCACACCCACCCAACCTCTAAAATCCCCTCCCCTAACCACCAAACCAATCCAAAGACCAAAGACTCGATAAAAGGCGCATAAAAAATAATTGTTTTGTCCAAAACTTCCTGCTGAGTCTTTTCGGGATAGAGCTTTTTTACCCAAGGCTGTAAAAATCGATCCAACCCCCGATGATTTTTATCAACAATAATTTCAGTGAAATGAAAACGTTCTTGGGGTGATTGCACATTTAATACTCTTGTCTTTTTCAAAGACAATCCTTGTTTTTCGCCTCTTTCAATCACAATAGAATCTCTCGCATCACTTACGTAATCGCTGATAAAAACAGCGCCCTTGTTCTTGAGCACGTCAAAAACTTTATCCAGGAATACGCCCAATCGACGGTCCTCGCGCACATGACCTGCTAAACGTATCCCAGAAAAAAGGCTTAAAACTGACGGAATCACAATGTAATGATAGGTGTTGCTTTCTATATCAGCTTTCTCCAATCGGCAACGATAGCGCGATGTATTAATACGATCCACGACAGAACAATCATCCCCATAAAATCTCTTTAAAAACCGATCAAACCTTTCTAGTTTTCCTGTTAACAAGCTTGTTTGTTCAACGCCAACAAATGATTCTGGCTGCACAATATCAACAAAGGCTCCGTTGAATGCAAAAGAAGCGCAAAGGGCCAGGTCAGATCCGTTGCCGACTATGAGTACGCGGTCACCTGCCTTAATAGGCAATTGATCCACCCATTTGGCTGAATCAAATATTTGCCGTGAAAGAACGCCGGACAAGGGTTGTTCACTTAAATACAAGTCATAAACCTCAGTCCAATTGGAAGGCATTTTGTTTGTTTTGTTGTCCGCACGAATGATGGAGTTAAATAGGTTTTTGGAGAACCTGCTTGCAAACAGGAACTTTCTGGTTTCTGCAAGGTCAAACTGACTGTTCAGTAACGGGTGCAGAGCAAAAACAATTAGAGTGGCTAAAGCCAAGGGAGCAGACCATCCAAATGCAATGCCATATACCACCAAGGGAACAGCCAACAGACTGGAACTTGCTGTTCTGGCGGCTTTAAAAGCAGCTGTGAGGGTGTGAATAAAACCGTGTTCCCAAAGAGTGATTGTTCTTTTGTCAGGCAGCATGACACCAAATACAAGATGATAAAGCAGGATAAATAGGAAGGAAGAAAAAACAAGAGGAAATGAAAGATGAATGGACAAAAGCGTTGGGTTTTCCATGAAAAGAGTAGGCGCCTGAGGCCAGACACCTGATGCCGCCAACACCAGCCACGCTGCATAGGCAAAAGCGCCAATGCCTATGTTTTCCCATAACCCTATTTTGAAAAATGATTGATCTGTTCTGGCCCAAAGGGCTGAAGCGCCAGGGGAAAACAGTTCGCTGTCTTCCTTACCTACATACCGGAGAAAATCCCGATATAATATTCTAGATTTATCTATATATGACTTTATATTAACGAATCCACGCCCTTCCACATAATCCACAAAAAATTTTTTAAATTCGTCCTTGTCATCAAAAAAACCAGGCTTATGACTCCCACCAATGAATTCGTCTTTGATTTTTTGCGGCACAGCCTCGGGTTCAACAGCTGTTTGAATAAAGACAACAGAAGGACCTGAGAGCGCAAAAGGATCTGTCAATTTTGGAGCCGTTTGATCCTTTGATTTGCCGATTCTTAAATATAAATTTTTAGCGCCTGGATAATAAAAATAAAATTTATACGGATCTGCTTCAGAATTGCCCATATCATTGTAACGTTTTAAAATCTTTTGAAAAACCGAAGCGGCTTTCAATTCCTGAATAAATTCATTGTCCACATAAAAATCTTCCGGGAGAAAAGACAGTTCCATTAACGAATTAATGGCAATAAAATGGTTGCGAAAACCCTTGAACCCGTCAGGGATATGAGCAGATGTTCGTCTCTGATCAGCAACAGAATCGCTGGCATCCACAACAATCACAATAGGTTGTTTTTCAATTAAATATTGCATTTGCTCTTTTGTAAAAAGATCAGGATTCATAACAGTTCCGTTATGGTGGGATTCGTTTGAACCAATCTTTGTTGACCACACAGGAATAGATAATCCATCCAAGCCTTTTATATGTTTTTTCCCTTTCAATTCATGCGTTATGGGAGCCGTGCAAACAACACCGAGTGAAAGGTTTTCCACCACCACAAGCTCTCTGTTCAATTCCTTAGCTCTTTTTTGAATCTCCAGGATTTTACTGTGAAGCAGATAGGCTTCATAAACCACTCCTTTTATTTGCAGCTCATCTTTATCTGAAACAATCCGGCTTTCTTTTTCCCAAAGCCCCTTTTGGGCTTCTTCACTCATGTGCAAAAACTGCTGATATGAGATATTTTCCCAGTATAGCGGGCGAAAGCCATAATCACTCATTAATAAAAAATAATTAATATCAACATGCAATGGATTGTCTTTCTCCATACCCCCTTCTCGGACAAGTTCAATTTGTTTTAGAATATCCTGGACAGAAAGAGGTGATATCATCATCTGAGGGAGAGGCATGATATGGTTTTCAGACAGTTCATTGTATCGGACAACGATATCAGCCGGCGATTGCTCCGTATAGGCATACCGCAAGAGATGCCACAAATAGAATTTTACCTCATCAAGTGCGCCATTGGCTCCCAGAAAAGCGGCACACCACTCTTTAATATCATTTTCATCACTTTCATTCCCTGACAAAAAGCTTTCTGAAAAAAGAGAATAATATGTTTTCAGTTTTTCAAATAATATGTCATTTTCTTCCCTGTCATCCGAGCAAATAAATTCATTCAAATGGCTGTGAATGTACTTCTGAGGGAGATATTTCTGCAGAAACTCAAGGACCAATTCATTGCCATATCTCACATGGAATACCGTATTATACCGGCGAGCAAATGCATTTCCAATGGAAGACAAGTTTTCCCGGGAATAGACATACGGCTTCAAAGGCACAAGACAATCGCTGAAAAACTCATAAGAAAAAGAACCTGCCTGAGCACCCGTCTCCACAAAAACAGGCCAGTAATCCCAAAACTGATCGCCATAGGTCTTTTTCAGAGATATGATTGCAGGAAACAAAAGCCCATAAAATGCTGAAAAAACACCCAATTCAATTAACCCATCCAAAAAATCTTCTCTCAAAATCTCCTCTTGTGTAAACAACTCGCTCTTAACAAACGTCTCAAGATTGGCGCCATAAGACAATTCCTCGCCGGCAGCTTCTAAATCCGCTATTTGCCGTTTCACCCTCTTTAACACATGCTCATCTTGCTCGTCTGAAATTGATCTTAGAAACACACGCGCTGTCACAGACAATTCAGTGTCTTTATTTCTGCGCGGGTCTTTTAGAATATATGCCCTATATTTTTCATAGGTGTAAGGTCCGTCACTTGTTATAAAAAGTACTTTTGAAATCTGTTTTTGATATAAAGTATAAGTCAAATCACGGCGCACGTCATTGCCAAACAAAGAGTCAAAATCGCCTTTAAACAAATAGCCGCCTTTATAAGAATCCTGAACCAAAGACCATTCTTTCATAATTGTATTCATAGAAAGATCAGGATCAAGCAAACTGACTGTTGGAATAATCCCTTTTTCCTGCAAAGCTTCATACCTGTTATTCAATGCAGTGTATCCTTCAAACACATCTGAACTAAACAACAAAGCAAGAGGAATCTCACTTAGACCATATCCATATCGGTCATAAAGAGGCTTCCAAATTTTTTCCAGCAAAGACGCATCTGTTCTCGCTAAAACAAATGCCAATTCTTTTAAACGCCCTTTTATCTTTGACCTCAAAGTTTCATCATAAGAAAATATTTCATCCCTCATCACAAACTCAAAAAACGGCACCCAAACTTCCTCAAGCAAAGAACCTGTTGGATCTACTTCCACAAAAGCTTCTGCCATATCATAAAGGCCATGACTGTTAAAAATCTTCCACACAAAACCTTCTTTATGTCCCCGATGCACAGGAAAAATATCTTGATAAAGAGGCAGCCAAACACGTCTCATCACATCAGCTTTGCTGTGTGCCTCAGGGGCTAAAACCTGCGTGTCCATATCCAGTTTTGCAATGGCTTTTGCCAAACCACCCAAACTCCCTGCTGATTTCTTTTGATTATACAGAGGCATCCATTCCTCTCTAATCCGCGCCCCTGTGGAATCTGCTTCAACGAAATCTTGCGCCAACTGCCCTAGGCTTTTATTGTTCTGCACATGCTCCAAGACAGCCTGCTGCACTGACTTTCGCC
>JANQER010000352.1 GCA_028278255.1 Elusimicrobiota bacterium
CCGATTTATCGGGCTCTTTAAGGCAAATAAATGCATTAAAAGCGCCCCATAAATGGGGCAATTACAAAAATCCAGCTTATCTAAACCGCATTGGGGTTAGGCGCTAAAGGTTTTGCCTGGTCAGCCGACAATCAGATGTGAGGGCAATTAATCCAATTAAGAATTTTTTTACAATAATAATAAGCAATAACGGGACATCTCTGTCCTGTTAATCGTTTATTAGGGAGAACATGAAATGGACACGCAAACCCTGACACAGGAACAAATCGGCGGGCTGACTGAGATTGCCAATGTGGGGATTGGCCGTGCCACAGCCAATCTGTCGCAATTGATGCGCCGGCGATGTCTCATTGATATCCCCAAGGTGGCTCCTTTGGATGACGGTGTACGCGCTTTTTTGTCTTCTTCCGATGCCTATATGGTTCATCTGCAAATTAAAATCGAGCGGCAGACCCCGGCTTCTATCTTTATTGTGATGTCAAAAACAGATGCGCACAATATTTTGTCTGCGATTCCCAAGGATGTCTTCAGAAATACGAACAACGGCGCAAATATATTAACAGCGCAATTTGTTCTTCGGCACGTGGGTGAAATCATGGCAGAGGCTTTTTTTGACGGCCTCAGCCAAATGCTGCTGGACAAAGGGCGTTACGCGCTTCCCCCCATCACAGTCAGCGGCACGACTGTGCCTTTGGAGGTGGTCATGAGGTCTCTTCAGAAAGAAGAGGAAGAAAGCTTGGCTGTTCATTCCGCTTTTTTTGACCGGGACCGGACTTTTCGCGGGAAATTTGTGTATATCATTGGTCTTGATTTCCTTCGGATCATCTTCAAATGGATCAACAGCGTTATATATAAAAGTAAGGGGACGCCAAATGAATAACTATAAAATCATGATTGTGGATGATTCCGGCATTGCCCGGGAAATGTTGAAGGACGCTTTGTGTCACTGCGGCGCAAACGTTGTGGCAGAAGCCGGCGGCGGGCATCAGGCTCTGCAGATTCTGGATCATGTGTCTCCGGATATTGTGACCCTTGATTACAATATGCCGGATATTGACGGAGAAGAAACCCTCCGCCTGATCCTTGAAAAAAAACCGGACGCCAAGGTGGTTATTGTCAGTTCTCTGACCGAGCCGATGATGGCTGAAGACCTGAAAAAAATAGGGGCAAAGGCTGTTTTTGCCAAACCCTTTAAGCCGGACAAATTGATTGATGTTCTGGATAAGATTGTCAAAGGCGAGGTCATCCCTTAGAATCATGCGCTTTGAGATGTTTGAACGGGACGCGGGAATAGGGCAAAAATATTATTTTAAATTTTTTATTTGTGTTCATCCGTATTTGGTTTTGGAGGAAAAGACATTATGAAAAATTCAACTATCGGCTGGAAAGTGATGACGGGAATGGGGGGGCTCCTTTTGCTGCTGGTGTTGCTGGCAGGCGTTTCATTGAGAGGGCTTATGAGTTCTGTTGACAGCGCAAAGCAGGGCTTAAAGATGGCGGAGCTGAATGCATTTGCAAAACAAAAGGAGATTGACCATCTGAGGTGGATGGACCGTGTCAGCAACTTCCTTGTCGTCGACGACCAAAGGCTGACGGAAATCACCGTGGAAACAGATGATCATAAGTGTTCTTTAGGGCAGTGGCTGTATGGGGAAGGACGTGCAGCCGCTGAAAAAGATATGCCGGGACTGGCGCGGCTTTTTAAAGATCTGGAGATGCCCCACTTTATGCTGCACCAGAGCGTTATTGAAATCAACAGTCTCTATGCCGGCGTTGGGAGGAGAACGGAAAACAATGCGGCGGAGGCGCGGAAAGAAGTCAGAAAAGAGGCGATTCATATTTATCTGGCATCGACTTTGCCGGCTCTTCAGAATGTTCAGTCTCTTCTTCAGTCCGCCACGGACATGATCAGCCGGAGAAGCATTGTTGAAAAAGACAAAATGAACGCCGCTATGGCGCTGACACGGGCCAGTGTTCTGTCCGTCAGCGGACTGGCCATTGTTGCGGGCCTGGTTTTTTCCTTTTTGATCGTCAGATGGATCAATGCGGTCTTGAAAAAAGTCTCAAGAGACATTTCTCAGGGGGCGGAGCAAACAGCTTCAGCCGCCACGCAGGTGTCTGCCACTTCTCAACAGCTTTCCCAAGGCGCGTCAGAACAGGCCGCGTCCCTTGAAGAAACATCCAGCACTTTGGATGAAATTTCTTCCATGGTCCGCCAGAATGCGGACAATGCCTCAAAAGCCGATAAGCTGGCCAAAGAAGCAAAATCTTCCGCAGAGCAAGGCAACAGGGCCATGGGAGAGCTGCGGGACGCCATGACAGCCATCAATAACTCTTCCGGGCGCATATCCAAAATCATCAAAACCATTGAGGAAATCGCTTTTCAAACGAATCTTTTGGCTTTGAATGCGGCTGTGGAGGCGGCACGGGCCGGCGAGCACGGCAAGGGATTTGCTGTGGTGGCGGAAGAAGTGCGGAGCCTGGCCAAACGCTCGGCCCAGTCCTCCAAAGACACGGCAGAGCTGATTGAAGACAATATTGCCAAGGCCAAAAACGGAGCTGAGACAGCGCAAAAAGCAGAGGACGCCCTGGTTGAAATCGTGGGACATTCTTGGAAAGTGGCTGATATTGTCAATGAAATAACCGCTGCCAGCAAGGAACAGTCCGACGGCATTACGCAGGTGACCAATGCCGTGAGTCAAATGGATCAGGTGACACAGCAAAACAGCGCTTCAGCCGAGGAAGGGGCCTCTTCCGCCGAGCAATTGTCAGGACAAGCTGACAATCTGAAATTCATTGCCATGGAATTGAGCCGTCTTGTGTACGGGAACGGCGCGGAGCGCTTGGGCGCAGGGCACGCGATCGCAGGTCATCATTCAAAACCGGCTGTTCTTCACGGACGGCTGAACGAAGAAGAGCCAAACGGCCGCCATCCTTCAGGGCAGCGAGGGGATAAGCCTGTTTATCCGGCGGATTTTTTTTCAGCTAAAAAAAAGACAGGGGAAAAATTACTCAAACCTGAAGAGGTGATCCCCTTGGAAGAAGACAAAAGTATGAAGGAATTCTAGCCATGGCTAACGAAAAAAAATATCTGACATTCGATTTGAACGATGATGAGTATGGGTTGGAGATCCTGCAAGTCAGGGAAATCATCGGTTTGATGGGGATCACGGCTCTTCCCGAAGTTCCTGCGTATGTGAAAGGCGTTATTAATTTGCGGGGAAAAATAATCCCCATCATAGACCTGCGGCTTAAGTTCGGCATGCCTTCCGCGGCGTTTACAAATGAAACTTGCATTATTGTCTTGTGCCTCAGAAACGCGCCAATTGGAATCTTGGTTGACAAGGTCCGGGAAGTGCTTGATATCAAGGAGGAGAATATTGAATCAGTGCCTTCTTTCGGAACATCTGTTCACGCGGAGTACATTCGGGGTATTGGCAAAGCCGGAGAAAACATTAAAATCCTTTTGGATATAGACAAAGTCCTGACGCAGGAAGAGGCTTTGATACAAAATGTCCGGGAAGACCAATCTTCCGGGAAAAAATGCTTGAGGGCGGAATCAACCGGGGTGACAGCCTAGTGGTGCAGCAACTTTGATTTGATGAACTTGTAGCCTGCCGATTTATCGGCTCTTTTAAGGTTTTTTCCCGATCATGGATCAAAATGGTTTGAAGCAAGAAGTATGAAAAGAGGAAAGCCGTGGCTATTGATCGTGACGCTATTTTAAAACGGTTTTTGGAAGAATCCGAAGACCGGATGAGAGGCATGGAAGAATCTCTGGTGTCCCTTGAAGAGCGGCCCAAGGACAAGGAGGTTTTGAACGGGATATTCAGGAACATGCACAGGCTGAAAGGGGATGCCCATGTTCTTGACTTGATCCCGATCAGTGAGTTTGCGCATACTCTGGAAGATCTTCTGGAGCGGATACGGGGAGAGCATCTTCCTGTTTCTTCCCATGTGGTGACTATGTTGTTCCGGGGAATGGATGTTCTGCGGGATCTTTTATGCGAGAATGTGCGGCGTCCGATTGGTTTGCCCGCAGAGGATGGGGGCGGAGCCGCTCCCGGCTCTTCGGCGGAGAAAACACGGAGCATTCGCGTTTCTGTCGACAAACTGGACTCTATTTTGGATTTGACATGCGAAATAGCGGCTTCCGGAGAACGTCTGGGGCAAGGATTGAGGGAAGGGTGCGGCTTTGAGGAAGCGCAGTCTCTGCATGCAGATGCCGGGAGGCTTTGCCGGAATCTTCAGGAAGCCGTCATGAAAGCGCGCATGGTCCCTCTGATGCCTCTTTTCCGGCATTACACCCGGACAGTGAGAGATTTGTCCCAGGCCCTGGGCAAGCGCGCTTGTCTTTCCATATCCGGAGAAGATGTGGAGGTGGACACAGCCATGTCAGACGGGCTCAGGGATCCCTTAACGCATCTGCTGAGAAATGCTTTGGACCACGGCCTGGAATCTCCCGGTCAGCGGGAATCCGCAGGGAAAAATTCCATCGGGAAAATCGGATTGACCGCTTCTCAAGGGGCTGATGGGATAATGATCCAAGTTTCCGACGACGGCGGCGGGCTGCCGCGGGAAGCCATTCTTCAGAGGGCGCGTTCTCTGGGTTTGGCAAAGGACACAGACCGTTTGTCTGATGCTGAACTGTTTGCCATGGTTTTCCTGCCCGGGTTCTCCACATCCCAGGCTGTCACGACCATGTCCGGACGGGGGGTGGGACTGGATATTGTTCAGAGAAACATGGAATCTTTGCGCGGCACAGTGGAAGTCGAAAGTGTTGAGGGGCAGGGGACAACATTCACGCTTCGTCTACCATTGACAACAGCCATTATTCAGGGATTTTTAGTGGGCGTGAGCGGGAGGGTTTATGTGATCCCTCTGGAATCAGTGGTGGAATGTTCTGCTTTTTCCCCTCAAGGCTTTCGCCGGGACAGGTGCGGGATCCTTTCTCTGCGCGGGCGCCCCATTCCGTTTGTTCATTTGGGGCGGCTCCTGCATGTTCCGTTGTCCTCTGTCGAAAGAGAGAGCGTGGTTTTTGTTCAGCAAGAGGCCAGGACAATCGGCGTGGTGGTGGACGAATTGTTCGGCAGCGGACAAGTGGTGATCAAGCCTTTGCCGGACCATTTTAACCGATTGCCGGGTGTTTCAGGAACAACCATTATGGGGGACGGAAAAGTGGCGCTTGTCTTGGATATGCCCTCTTTGCTGAGGAAAGCAGATACTGGAAAAGAACTGTCTCCTGTGTGATAATATTTTAGACAAAAATATTTTAAAACGCCGGCGGCAAAACAGCTGTTTTGCATGTTTTTGACGGTGAGTTTGGAATTTGGCTGTTGTTTGGTCATTGGTTTCTTGATGATTGGAATTTATTTGGTTATTTCCGCTGGGAGGTTTTTTGGACAAAAAAACAATTGCCGATGTGTTTGTTAAAAACGGGCTCATCAATAAGCACGAGCTTACTGTTGTTTTAAAAGAAAATGAGAGAAGCCCGAACGAATCCATTGAGTCCACTCTTCTGCGCTTATATTTTGCGACAGAGCAGGAAATTGCGCGGGCGCTGTCGCGCCACCATCGCCTGCCTTATATCAACCTGATAGATGTGAATATAGACAAAGAGGCTTTGTCCGCTGTACCGCTTGAACTGGCAAGCCGGTACATGGTGTTTCCTGTCTGGCTTGAAGAAGACACGCTGGTGGTGGCCATGAAAGACCCCATGGACAAAGAAGCCATTCACGCTCTCAAGGAAGCCGGGGGATACAATGTGCATGCCCATATGGCCGCAGAGATTGATATAAAAGAAGCCATCAACAGCTTTTATTCCGTGGACCAGGCAGTGGCCGCGTATTTAAAAAAAGTGGCTTTTCCGAAAGAATTGAAAATCTTGTCGAGTGATGAAAAAGAGGGAAAGTCCTATCCTGCCGGGCAGGAAGCCGTCCACCATCTGCTTTGTTCGGTAATGTCCCACGGGCTTTCCCGGAATGCCCAAGAGATCGTGATTGTGCCGTCCGGAAAAACCATCAAGTTCCTCAGCGGCGTGGATGGCCGGATGGGGGATCTTTTTCAAACACCCAGATGGATGGAGAATGTCCTCTTGTCTCACGCAAAGATTTTGGCAGGGGTGAATCCCTCTGACACATACTCGGTGCAGGCAGGCATGATCAGAGTGGAGAACAGGGGAAAAATCATTGAATTCAAAACCATTGTCCGTCCCATCCCGGGCGGGGAAGAATTCATTATCCGTTTTCCTGAAGACATCAGAAAAAAATCAGCAGACAAAAAATCTCCTTTGCCTGATATTTACCAAAAGGAGGTGGACCGAATATTGAGCCGGCCTCAAGGGGTCTTAATCGTGAGCGGGCCTTTGGGGAGCGGACGGTCCTCCTCGTTAATGGAATGGGCAGAGCAGGCTGCTCAGCAGAAAAGAGCGGTTTCTTTGATATCTGACACGGCTTCCGAGGTGAAACGCGGGGTGACGCATGTGCGGGTGAATCCCCGGACAGGGGTCACGTTTCCCCGTGCGCTTCGAACGGCTCTTTTGCATGAGTCTGATGTGGTTGCCATTGATGAACTGCGCGACAGAGAAACAGCTGAAATGGCTTTCTGCGCTTCTTTGGAAAAACATCTTGTTCTCGCGTCATTGCACACAATGGATTGCGCATCTGTTTTTATCCGTTTGTGGGACATCAAGGTCAAGCGTGATCTTTTGGCCTCGTCTTTGTCAGGCATTCTGGCTCAGAGGCTTGTCCGGGCTCTTTGCCAGTCCTGCCGGGAAGAACGCAAGCCTCTGCCTGCCCCGATGCTCAAAAATGTGCCTGTCCTTTACAGAGCCAAAGGATGTGAAGACTGCGGTCAGACCGGATATCAGGGACTCCTCGCGATTCATGAGTTTCTGGCCATCACGCCTGAATGGCGCAAGCGTCTTATGCAGCCTGACCTGACCCGCAGCGAGATCAATGGGGCTCTGTCTGCGTCGGGTTTTGTCTCTCTTCAAACAAGGGCTTTAGAGGTGTTGAAGGACGGTATGACAACGGTTGAGGAACTGGAACGTCATGGATTGATCCCGTCTGATGTGTTGATTGAGCCGGAACCAAAACCTGAGGAGGCGCCTCCTCAGGCTGCTGACGTGCACCCTGCTCCTGTGTTTCAGAAGGATGAGGGAGAGAAAAAAGAAGAAGAACCTTCTTTGTTTTGTCAATTATGCGGGAGTACCCTCTCTCCTTTTCGTGACAAGAAAGAGAAATCCGATAAGAGTTACCGCGTTTTGGTGGCTGAAGATGACACCCATGTGGCAGGCATGATGTCATCCTTGCTGTCAAAAGAAGGATATCAGGTGCAATGTGCGCCCAACGGCCGGGAAGCATGGGAATACGCGCAGCGGGAAAAACCACACCTGCTCATCACTGATGTGGTTATGCCTGAAATGACCGGCTTGGAACTGATCCGGCGGCTGAGAGAAAACGTGACAACAGCTTTCATCCCTGCCATTATCTTGTCTCAAAAAAAAGATGTGGAAGACCGCATTCAAGGGTACGAGGCCGGGACTGACGATTTTATCCCGAAACCGTTTGAAAACAAAGAAATGCGCCTCCGAATCCGCTCCGTCCTCAACCGGACCTATCATTAACCCCCATGCGGCTTAGATAAGGAGGTAATTGCTGCTATGTGAATGTCATGCTGTCAACGGACGTTTGTGTTTTTGTGACTGTAATTGCCTGATTTATCAGGCGCTTTAAAACAAATATGTTCCAAAATAAATCCCATCAAGGGTAATAACAAAAGCCATGTTTATCTAAACAGCATTATCATTATAGAGCCTCAGGAAGCTGAGGAAAGAAATTATTTTAAGGCTTTTTCATAAGCCGCAGCGTCAAAACCAGCAATAAGCTTGCCATTGATTTTTGCCACAGGCACGCCTGTCTGCCGGGTCATAATCAAAATATAAACAGCGGCGATTTTGTCTTTATTGACATTGCGTTCAGCCGCACCTGGGCGCCCAAAGGAAAAACGCCCATTCTTAAACAAGTCGGACGATCCCACAAAAAAGTCTCTGTTATC
>JANQER010000389.1 GCA_028278255.1 Elusimicrobiota bacterium
CCCTGGGCGAAGCCCTCCTGAGCTATGCGAAGGGAATTTTTCAAAAAAAATTCGGGTTAGACCAGTAGATCAGGAAACAATATGGCCCAACGTTTCGACACAATCATCATCGGCGGCGGCGCTATTGGCTGTTCAGTGGCTTATCATCTGGCCAAAAAAGGCATCAAGCCCATTGTGGTTGACAAAAGAGCCATGGGCGCGCAAGCCTCCAGCATGCCGTCAGGCATGCTGGCTGCGCAGGAAGAATCATTTGCGCCTGATGCTTTTTTTGACCTGTGCATGGCCGGCCGGGAACTGGTGCAAACAATGGCGCCGGAAATCAAATTCAAAACAGGCATTGATCCTGAACTGGAAATCACCGGCATATGGCACGCAGCAGAACGGGAAAAAGACAAAAACACACTTTTGGAAAAAATGCAGTGGCAAAAAGACAAAGGCCTGCCAGTGGAATGGCATGAACAGCAGCATCTCAGGGATGTCCTCCCCGGCCTACAGCCTTGCCAAGGCGCGCTCTACTACCCGAAAGACGGGCATCTCAACACAGTCAAATGGGTCAAAGGCCTGGCAGAAGCAGCGCGCATGTGCGGTGCACGGTTCATGGATCATGTGCCGGATTTCAGTTTGATCAAAGAAGACAATGAAGTCACAGGCATAAAAACACGCAAAGAAATCTATTTTGCAGACAAAACCATTATCACAGCCGGTGTCTGGACGTCTAAAGTCTTTGGTGAACTTGGCATTACCCTTCAACAAAAACCCATCCGCGGACAATTAATGGTATTGGGCGGGATTCCCAGGGCTTTTCAGGGGCCTGTATACGCCGGACAAGGATACTTGGTGCCCAAGCCTGACGGACGACTCGTTATAGGGGCCACTATGGAAGATGTGGGATTTGATACCCATCCCACTATGTCAGCACAGCGGTATTTGGCGGATTGGGTCACCAGATGGTGCGTGGGCATACACTCTTTGCCGGTTTTGGAATTCCCAGTGGGGCTGCGTCCCTTCCCCCCGGACAGCTGGCCTGTGATGGGGCCTGTTAAAGACTATGAAGGACTCTATGTGTGTACAGGCCATTTTCGCAACGGCATTCTTTTGTCTGCCATCAGCGGCCAATACATGGCTGATGGCATGGCTGAAGGCACATGGGCGCCTCTGGGCCAGGCTTTTTCCCCGGACAGATTTATGAAAGAGACAGCGGCACAAGAAACAGAGACCGAAGAACCAAGACCAAAGACCGAAGACCATAGACCGAAGATTAACGGCATGGGCAGGTATTTATGACAACATCATTTCTAGGACATATTTTCCGCGGGATT
Organism: Elusimicrobiota bacterium; assembly: GCA_028278255.1. Taxonomy (GTDB): domain Bacteria; phylum Elusimicrobiota; class Elusimicrobia; order FEN-1173; family FEN-1173; genus JANQER01. Next base: position 1,320 of record JANQER010000389.1, read on the forward strand.
GAAAACGTTTATTCCCGCCAGGAGCTTCAGGCCAAATGCCAAAAGAAAAAGCCTTTGCGCATTAAATTAGGCGTTGATCCCACTGCGCCTGATCTGCATTTGGGACACACAGTGGCGCTCAACAAGCTCCGTCAATTCCAGGATCAAGGCCACACAGCTGTTTTAATCATAGGCGATTACACAGCCATGATCGGAGACCCTTCAGGACGCACAGCGCTTCGGCCTCCTTTAAGTGAGGCTGAGGTCAAAGCCAATGCTGACACGTATTTGGACCAGGCCGGGAAAATTTTGGACCCCAAAAGGCTTGAATGTGTATACAATTCCAAATGGCTCCATGCCTTTTTCCAAAACAAAAATTCTGACGAATGCCTCACATGGGTTCTTGCCCGCGTCACAGTCAAACAGCTCATTGAACGGGAAGATTTTGCCAAAAGACTGAGACAAGAACAGCCTTTGTCTATGCTGGAATTGTTGTACCCGCTTTTACAGGGCTATGATTCACATGCCATTCAGGCGGATGTGGAATTGGGCGGCACAGACCAGTTATTCAATATGATGATGGGCCGTGACATTCAAAAATGGTACAGCCAGAAACCGCAGGTGGTCATGACCCTGCCTTTGCTGGAAGGCACGGACGGCATCAAAAAAATGTCCAAATCATATGACAATTACATTGCCTTGAATGACAAGCCTGAAGACATGTTCGGCAAAATCATGTCTGTGTCAGATGCTCTCATGTGGAAATACTATGAGCTTTTGACTGATAAAGATTTGTCTGCGCTCAAGCAAGGCCACCCCATGTCCGCCAAAAAAACCCTGGCAGAATTCATTGTCACCAGGTATCATGGGAGTGGCGCTTCTCAAAAAGCCCGGGACCACTTTGAACGCGTTTTTTCGCAAAGGGATTTGCCAACAGACATGCCTGAGCACAAAGTGTCTCATACGCCCATACGCCTGGCTCAGCTGTTGGTGGAATCCGGGCTGGCTTCCTCCAAAAACGAAGCCAGGCGGTTGATTCAGCAAAAAGCCGTGGAAGCGGACGGCGAAAAAATGATTGATGACCGGGAACTCACTATCCATTCCCCGCTCATCATCAAAGCCGGCAAAAGACAGTTTCGAAAAATTATTGTATAACGGGCAAAAAGAAAAGTCGTGGTGGCCGGGTCTGCCCGGACTTGGGAGCAAAAATGGAAGAAAAAAAAGGCATAGAAGGGAAAATGGAAGAAAAATTCAGAAAAATGGGCGCTGAACTTGATGATTTGGTGGAAAAAGCCCAGCAATCAGAAAACGATTTGAAATCCCAGATGGATGAACTGCGCCGCAAAAAAGAAGAAGCCCAAAAAAAACTCCAAAACCTCCGCAGCGCCACCGACGAAGCCTGGAAAGACATAGAAACCGGCATCAAAAGCGCCTGGTCCGACCAACCCTAATCCAGACCGGAATGGCAAAATTTTTGTAGGGGCGGGATTAATAATGACAATAAAAATGTTGAAAATGATGGTTTATTCTGGCGCGGGAACCGCGCCCCTACGGTTATCCCGCCATTTTTGAGATTCGCAGCTGCACTTTGTAATCTTTCAAAGGGATCTTTTTCTTGGGCGCAGGCGGGGCCGGGGAGACATGGAGAACCTCAATCATATAATCCAGGTATTGTGATTTTTCATGAGGCAAATAATGTGTGACACGAAGACTTTTCTCTGGGTGTCCAAGTTTTTTGATGTTCAAAACGATCACCACCCTGCCGGACCAAATACATTGAGCGCCTTTGGGGCACCGGCTGTCTTCAGCCACTGAATCAAACACAAGCTGCAAATCCTCGGAGTCAATAAACGCACTTTCCCCGCCGCTCAAAGAAATGTCTTGAATGGGCATAATGTGCGGAAGAGTTTTTTCTTTTGTTTTTTCGGCTTTGTTTGCGGAAGCAGAATCCCCCCAAATGCCGCGTTTGCCTTTTTTGGCTTTGGCTTCCAATTTTTTCAGTTTTTGATCATTGGGCGCATTTTGTTTGTCCCATTTGGCCAGCCCTTTTTCCAGCAATTCATTGTTCAGAACTTTCCCGTCAAAACGCTTCACCACCATCACATGCGGCAGCTGATTATCGACTCTTTTGACTTCCACCACATGATTGAGCACAAAATGATCAGTGAACAGCTTGGCTTCATTGTAAAAATGATTCCACTTCACCGGGGTTTTCACGCCGTACAACTGAATGAACTGAGATTCATTGTTCCATGCAATCTTTAAGGTGTCTCCATCAATGACCTCAATGACTTTGACTGTATACGCCTCACCAAAAATCTGACAAGGGAGAAACGCAGCGCAGCACAAAACCCCAAAAACAAAACATTTGATTCTGCATAACATAGGCTCGTCTCCTGGGGAACTACTCAGGTAACCACGGATGAACACGGATAAACACAGTAAAAACGAAAATATTGTGATTCTTTTTGAGTTAGAAAATACTTGTGAAGATTTACCGTGTTCATCCGTGTGTATCCGTGGTTCCGATGTGTTTTTTTGTAGACCTGAGTAGTCACCTCCTGTCAGGAATTTGGATAATTAGAATAATTGTCTTTATGGTCGACGGAAAAAGTTTCAACAAATTTACAACTTCTTAAGGCAAACTTAAGACCAGATTCTTATAATTTACTTAGATTCTGGTGAAAAACTGTAGTTGCCCGATTTATCGGGCTCTTTGAATCATTTTAAAGCATCAAAAACGCCTAATAAATTGGGCAATGACAAAACCCCGGACTTTTTCACCGGAATCTAGTGGCTCAACCCGTTTAAAATATGGGGTTGTAGTCTGCCGATTTATCGGCTCTTTTTAGGGTTTTTACCCGAATTTTTAAACGGGTTGAACCACTAGTGGTTCAACAATTTTAAATTGATGGATTGTAGCCCGCCGATTCATCGGCGCTTTTAAGGCTTTTGTTATTCCGCATTTTAAAGCTGTTCTAGTTAGACACTTGAGATCAAAAAAAGTTGCAAATTTCTTTTCATTGGACTAAATGGTGTTTATGAACTGAAAGGAGGAACGTGTGAAACGGTTTTCATCTCAAAAAATCACAGCGTCATGTCTTGCCTTGACTTTTCTTTATTCTATTATATCCATGCCTTTGGCAGAAGCCAGTTTCTGGGAAGAAAGACAAAAAGCAGTCAAAGGCATAAACCATCAATCAAATCTTGCTTCTTTGCCTGCTCAATTCGCTTTGCCGCCTATTTCAACCATTCAGCAAACACCGCAACACATGCCAAACAGCCCTATGGGGTTTTCTCCCAAAGGACTTCCTGGCTGGCTCCACAAGCTTCCTCTTCAATATGTTCATCTGGACGAATACCACTACCCAGCAGGTTTGGCCAAAGATCAATTGCCATCTGTGATTGTTCTGAAAGACCTTCATGCGCAAACACAAGCCCAGCAAAACATTGCAGACTTTATCACAACCCTTGGACACAACCACCCAAGCTTAGTCGTTGGCGTAGAAGGGGCTGTGGGTGATTTGGATTTCTCGCCGTACCGCACCATTGCTGGTTCAGACACAATAGAAAAACTGGCCAAAGCCTTTATGACACGCGACTGGATCCAAGGACCTGAATATGCCGGCCTCACAGGCCCCGAACACATTCATTATACAGGCATTGAGGACAAGGATTTATACATCGGCAATATCAATGCGTACAAAAGCGCTGTTCCTTTAAAGGAAGAATTCCTCAAAAATCTAAAATCAGCCGCACACACACTTCAGACCCTTAAACAAACCCATTACACAAAGGATCAAAAACAAATAGACCAACTCTTTCAAAATTTTCAAAACCATGGGGTTGATATTCGCGGCTATGTGCAGGGGCTGATTAAGGCATCAAATCTAAAAGAACGGATTTCACATTTCAAAAACACACAAGTGTTTTTAAATGCAGCTGAAAAAGAAGACAAAATGGATCTTAAAAAAGCGGAACAGGAACGAACAGCCATTATCAAAGATCTCACAGCTGTTTTGCCCAAGCAGATCCTTGAGCAATGGGTACAAAAAACACTCCATTACCGTGTGAGCCAAATAGACCATGCAGACTACTATCAATACATCCTCTCTTTGGTGTCACAAGCCAATGTGCCTGTGGCCAAATACCCGCATTTTAAATTTTACGCAGATTATGTTCGGCTTGTGGGCCGGATTGACCGGCATTCATTCTTCAATGAGCTCATTCAAATAGAAGAATTTGTATGGAACGCCTTAAAGCCTAACCCCGTGCAAAAAGACCTGAGACAACTCACCCAACACGCCACCCTCATCCAAAAACTCGCAGAGCAGTCCCTCACAGACCAGGAATGGGAGACCTATCAAAAACGCAGGGGATCTATTCATGAATTTGAAAGGAAAGTTTATAAGAGAAATTGGCCCGCAAAGAAGGCATGGCAAACGAAATTGGCCCGCCAAGGAGGCATGGCGGATGAAATTGGTTCGCTTCGCTCACGAGATTTATTGTCAAAAGCGTCTCCTCAAAAAACACACGATCAAAGCCGCCCAGATTTTAGTGCCAGCTTAAAAATATTCGAATCTTTCTACACCCACGCCACATCGCGGAATAAAGCACTTGTTAATAATTTGTTGGATTGTTTTACAAGCAATTTAGTCCACCATGCCTTCTTGGTGGACCAATTTCGCGAGCAAAGCGAGCCAATTTCGTCCGCCATGCCTTTTTGGCGGGCCAATTTCACACCAAAACAGCCTCTGGCTGTTTTGGTGGCCGGCGGTTTCCATGCCACAGGCATCAAATCCTTGCTCAAACAAAAAAACATCAGCTATGCTGTGTTCAGCCCTCAAATTTCAGAAATAGACAAATCCAAAAACGCCTTAGAAGCCTTAACCAAAGGCCCTACCCCGCTTGACCGTCTTGTTCTGGGAGACAAAATTTTCCTGGCCACTCCAGTCAATGTGGGCATCAAAACCCCATTGACAAAAGCCGGGACTCATCCCGGTACAGGCCCGGCGCTGCTCATTTCCGCCCCAGTGGTGGAAGCCGCTTTAAAGAATTCAGCTGAAGTGAAATACCTGCTTGGACAGCAAAATTTGGTTCTGGACAGCGCGGAATGTCTGGAATTAGAAAAACAAGCCCATGGCACGGAATTTTTGGCCACGGTCAGGATCAAAATGGGAAGCAGCACAGAAACAGTAGAGGTGAAAGTGAAACAAGTGCCTTCTTCAGAGGAAGTTCAGGCTTGCCCGAAAGAGACCTTATTTCCTGGGCCCAATCAAAAGCCAGTTGTGTTTGACCATGACAATAAAACATTTACACTTGAAATCTTGAGTGAAAAGGGAAATCTATTCAAAGGGCTTATGACAGCTGTCATACACATTGGGCCAGCCATCTCGGCTGCTATAACATCTTCTCCTGACCAACCAAAGTCCATCGATCGTCTTTTAAAAGAATTTAATGACCGCAGAAAAGGAGAGCTTCCTAAAGTGGAAGAGCTTGTTTTTGTTGTGGAACAAGAGATATTGGATGCCTGTGGCCTCAATGATCCTTCTTTTTATAATATCGCGGGTTTTGAGGCACAGATTGATGGGATCATGCAGGAAGTGATTGCTGCGCGTGTGGAAAACAAAGACAAAGAGGATGAATTGGCTTATACCATGTTCTTTACGCGTGCGGATGATGGCCGTTATGTGCGCGTGAGAAACACGCCTGTGATAGAAAACCTTCAAGACCCTTTTGCCAGTTATATTAATGGGACGCTTATTGTGGGCGGGGTTCAGATGAAGTGGAAGGATGAGAACAATCCAAGGTATGGGGGATGGGAATATTTTAAAACTGTGTTTTATGAGTTTCCTGATGGATTGCAATTGCATGATGTTGGCAGAAATGTAGAATTGACGCCTGACATTATTCAAAAGATTGTGAAAAAACAAAAAGACCTTAACCCATCTTATGAGGGCCCCGAAAAGATGAAAGACATCCGCCTCTTTGATTTAGGAGGCGATAAAGGGATATTGGTGCTCACCCGTCCCAGTCATGATCCAAAGCTTCATGGCCGGGGAAATATTCATTACACGATTATTAAAAATTTAAGTGAATTAAACGATGAAAGCATTTTGGCGGCCGAGCCTATTAAGGGTGTTGACGGAGAAAGAATATGGCCATTGATGGAATATGGCGGCCCCAACCAAATTTGGCATTTGCCTGAAGAAGATCCTGATGGAAAGGAAGGCTGGGTCGGTGTTTTGGGCCACATAGCCAAAGGAAGAAAAATAGCCACTCGATTTTTTTCACGTAATCTGTTGTACTGCCCTTTTATTTTTAAATTCAACCCGGAAACCGGCGAATTCAAAGATGTCAGAGTTATTTCACGGCGGGATAAAAAACTTTTAAAAGAAAGAAAAATCAAAGACCTTCAAAAAGACAAAGGTTTGTTTAAAGTCCAATTCCCGCAAAGCTTTTTGCTCGACAAGAGCCAGCGGATTAAATTTAATAGCGGCTATACCCATCTGTACATGGGCGAAGGCGACATTTTCGGAAGCAAGGCTTATATCACCAGGGACGAATTTGCAGCAGAGCCCTCGGTTGAGGCGCTTGATGAGCGCATGTATCACAGGCTTGCTGTTTTGACGTCCGCGCAGTTTGTTCCTTCAAGGAAGCATCAGGTATTGGGCAGGGCGGTTTTATATGCTTTGTTGGGTTTGGTCTTTACTGCTTGTGGCGTAGGGGTCTATCTGGAGGCTCTTGACTCATATGTTGCGGCAGTATTGGCTCTGTCTGCATTAGTCGGGGGAATGGCAGCTTTTTCCTCCTCACAAAAGAAAGACCCGTCATTTGTTTCTGTTCGTGAGATTATTGAGGATTTTGAGAAGAGCCTTGAATCCCGTGAAAACATAGAAATTAATATTTCCGGACAAGATGATATCGAGTCCAACATTACAATCAAATGGAAAAACAAGGGCATTTGGGAAGAGGTCTCGTTTCAAACAGACTTGAGCGATCGTTTGGAATCTGTGAATCGTATTTATATTAATCTGCCTCCCGGCTTTCACAATCAGTTTATTGAATCTATCCAGAAGCTTGCTCCTGAGCTTTCCAAGGTCAATGAGCTTTTAAGGGGACGCCAAAAAAGAGAACGCACTGAATTTCGCACGCTTGAGTTTGAAGTGGGAGATGATATACTCAAAAAACATAAGATTGTCCAGCCGACCTTTTACAATCCCACACCGCCTTTTTATGCAGAAATTGACGGGGTCAGAAAGCTTGTTCTCGGTGTGCGTGTTGAAGGCTTAAACAGTGAAATGGCATACGCTATGTTTTTTGAATACAGCAAAAACGGTGTGTGCCGGCATATTAAAGACACGCCTGTTTTGCATAATCATCAGGACCCCTTTCTTTCTGTGATTAACGGCCGGCTTATCATAGGCGGCGTTGAACTGACAAATCCGAGAACGGTTGACAATGCATTTGTTTATGACAATTTTAGAACTGTGTTTTATGAGTTTGGTTCTGATTTAAAAACCCATACAAAAATAGGAGAAGGGCCTTTGGGGATGAAAGATATCAGGCTTTTTGAACTCAGAGAAGGCGAGAATGCCGGAAAAATCCTGGTGCTCACCCGGCCCAATACGCCTAAGCAAGAGTATGGCATGGGTGAAATACGTTATACCATTATAAACAATTTAGAAGATCTGAAGCCTGAAATTATCACTTCAGCATATACCATTGAAAAACGTTTATGTCCAATGTTTGAATGGGTGGGAAGCAATCAGATTTATAGGTTGTCTGAGGATGATGAGGATGGAAAAAAGGGCTGGGTTGGCGTTGTGGGGCATATGGCCATGGGGAAAAAGGATAAAGGTGAAAAGGATGAGCGGGATCTGAATTATTTTCCAATTACTTTTAAATTTAATCCGGTCACGGGCGATTACAAGGTCAATGGAAAGGATTTACGCATCATCTTGGCCAGATTTGATATGGATGGCACACCTGACTCTGAAAAAATTATTGATTTTTATAAGCGTTTTAGCAGGGGGGAAGAAATCAGTGAAAAGGACTTCAGGTTTGCTGCGAAGAGACCGGGGTTGTGGAATGTTTTATTCTCCGCAGGCTTTTTGCTTGATGAAAATCAACGAATTGTTTTTGAAGATGAACATGCATTGTTTTTTACGGGCGTGGGAGACGTTTTGGTGCGTGAAGCATACATTCCTGCTGATGAGCTGTCTGCGTCTGCTAAAAAACCAACGCCTAAAAAAGTATCCTCAAAACCTGTAAGAATCCATGAGGATGTCTTCATTTCTCCCGCATTGCCTGTGGCAGGCCGGTTGGGTGTTTTTCATGCACAATCAGAAATTTTAAAAGTGTCCCCTGAAGATATCCCGTCACTCCAAAAGGAAGATGTTGATTCTAGGGAACATGTGTCCAATATCATAACTTTGTTGAATTCTGAGCCTATGAAACCACTGTTGGAAAAGTTTGAGATCTCAATCATAACGGATGATGACATTATTAACAATGTCAGGTTGATAGATTCATTGAAGTCTGGTAAAGCAAAGCCCCTGTTTCAATTTGTGGCGCTGCTCAGGGATGCGGCAGAGGCTGGTTTAGATCAGCAAGAGGTGCACCGTTTGATTGTGCAATACTTGTTCAGCAAATTGGTCACAGAGAATTTAATGTCTGAACAAGAAGTTGTTCACACCAATCAACAGGCTTTGGCTGGGGATGTGTTTGACTACACCATCAATGACCAAAGCGACTATAAAGCCATTGTCACTGATATTGTGGACAAAATTATTTTTATGAGAAGGGGTGAAAAGAGAAAAATGCCTAATGTCCTTCTGCTCAATGATTCAAAAAAGATAAATAATGTTGTCATGCGGCATTTGGGAGCGCTTCTCTATCAATTTGTCGATGCAAGCAAAATAACTTCAGATGAATATAGAAGCATAATGGATCATTGGCAAATAATACAGGCTCCAATAATAGGTGACAAGATAGATCCCAATGTGGTGTATGGGTTTGTTGGTAATCAAAAGAAGAGATGGAATTTATCAGACAATTTTAAAATGTGGATTGTTAATTTTGTGGGAGATAAGGTGGTGACGCCTTGGGGAGAAATCCCTGATGAGTTAAAGAATTATGTGCAGACATTGCACATGCTCATGCCAGGCATAGGCGCTGTGCTCGACAGCATCGAAGACGAGACATTCAAGGCCCGTCTTGCAGATATTATGGCATAAGCCGGATAAGCAAACCGGAAATGCAAAAATGTAAATATTAAAATGTAAAATGAAAAATTTAAAAATCCATAAGCCACTGTTTTCCCTGCGTTCTCTGTGTCTCTGCGCGAGACAGGAATGGGCGCCGTAGGCGCGGTCTCTGCCATAAACGTTTTTCTCTGTTTATCTCCGCGCGCTCTGTGGTAAAAAAAAGCGGGTTTGAGAATTTGCCTTAAGGAAGACTTGACATCTTCTGAGGGGTTAGTGGGGTTACACCTCTCCTTGAGGCAGGAGAGATTGCGGGTCATGAGGGTCATGCTTCTCTTGCGGAGGGGAAGCCCTGCGGGACTGAGGGAATCAGCTTTCCCTGAGGAGGGAGAGTTCTGCGGGAACGCGGGAAGGATTCAGGAATCACCAAGCGTCCGCCAAGAAGGCATGGCGGACGCTTTTTTTATGTGCGTCCGGCAGGGCGCACCTGCATGGAGGTGTCTGACCAGTGTTTTGGTTTTTTCAAGAAAATTCAGTTTTGTCCATTTTAACCGTCACAAATCGACAAAATTGTCCAAATGAACCGGTTCATATTGACATTGATGTAGAAATTACCCCCCAATTCTTTCCACCTCGGATATAAAACGCACATCACCAGCGAGAGCGGTGCTGTTGTTCAAGACGTGAAATACACCCCGTTTGGTTCTGCTTGAGAACGGTTGAATTTTGCAGAAATTAATGATATATTAAATTATGCCACTTATATTAAGTGGAAAAACTTATGTTAACCAAAGAAACAATTGAAAAATCTCTTTTTCTTCTATCGGCCATTCTGGATCGGACGGGAACCCAATCGTACCACATTATCGTGTGCGGGGGTTCATCCCTTATTGTGACAGGTTTAGTTCCAAGGGCCACGCGAGATATTGACGTTATTGGCCTGGGGCATATCAATCCTGAGGGAATATTTTTTGTTGAAGGACCGGCTCATCTCCCTCCAGGGCTGAAGGAGACAGCTGAACGTGTTGCTCGTGAGTTGGACCTTCCGGAGAATTGGTTGAACATGGGACCAGCTGGTCAGGTGTCCATGGGGCTTCCCAAAGGGTTTATAGAACGCCTCATAACACGACCCTATGGTCGTTGCCTGACGGTTTCCTTTATCAGCCGTCTGGATCAAATTCACCTAAAGTTAATCGCTGCAGCCGATGGAACCGGCATAGGAGGGTCGGAGCGCCACTTCAACGATCTCCAAACATTGCGCCCAACGGAACAGGAACTTGAAATGTCAGTGGAATGGGGCTTGACCTGGACTGTGGGCATGCTTCCTGATATCAAGAAGATAATTAAAGGTCTCGGATATGACGAATTGGCTGCAAGACTTTAGGCAAAGGTTCCTGGATAGACTTCTCTGCTTACTATGGAGTCAGTGGACTTCATTGGGTGTAAGCGGGACGATTGAGGGAAAGGGATCGCAAACGTGTGATCCTGAAGCATTGCTGGCCACAACGGGGATATTGGGTGTATATGATCCCCGATTGTTTGACGAAGTTTTGGATTGGTTGGGTGTGAACGGAAAGTTTCTCAGCATTCAACGCCTAAAGAACATCCTTAGAGAAAAAGAATTTTGTAATGCCCGCTCTGTCATTTCAGTTGTATCCGATTTTATGATGGGACGACACAAGAGGCTTAAGTGGCAAGGATTAATCAGTAAATCAAGCGCTGGAGGGTCAAAACCGTTTTTTCTCCAAAAAAATGGAGAACCATTCCCGCTTGTTGGTGAAAAAGACCCTCTGTTTCTTCGTTATGGTTTTATCAGAAGCCCCACAGTCATCCGAGGTTTGTCGAAAAGGTTCCCTATGTCCGGCGTTGGAAGCCTGCTCTTGAGGCTGCGCGCGTTTTTCGGTCTCAACGCCCGGCCGGAAATCATCTTGTATCTTCTCTCTCATGAAGGAGGCGGCCATCCGACCTTGATCGCATCGGAAACATCCTATGCCCAAAAAACCGTTCAAGATGCCTTGGTTGATATGGAGCAAAGCGGATTAATCCGGGTTGCCTCTTTCGCACGACGAAAGGATTATTACCTGGTTCATGATGAGTGGCTGCGGTTTTTCGGTATTAGGATTTCGCCGGATTGGGTTAACTGGCCGGTCCTTTTTGCAGGCCTATTAGCGATTTGGTTCAAAATTTGCGACAAGTCCTTAGAACTGTCCTCGGAAGAAATAATGGCTGCGGAAATGAGAGCCTTGACCCGCCATCTCAGGCCTATGTTTAAAGCAGCAGCCCCCGGCCTTTCCATCCTTCCGGAAGAAAACCTCTCGCAAGGAACTTCTTTTCTGGACGATTTTATCTCTCGATTGGGAATCTAGACCATGCCCCGCCCTGACCAACTTCAAATCGTTCCCCCAAGAAATGATGAAGATTTTGAGAAATTATGCCGCGCTCTTTGGGCCCATCGATATGGTTATAAAAAATCAGAATCAGATAGGATTGGCAGGAAAGGGCAAGAACAATATGGGGTTGATATTTATCTGCATCGCGAGGGAATCGGCGTTCAATGCAAGAAAAAGGAAGGGGACCGTCCTCTGACCCAGAAAGACTTTCGAGGGGACATCAGCGAGGCATTGAATTTTTCTCCCCCTCTTAAAGAATTCATCATCGCTACAACGTCCAAAAGAGACGCTAGGCTCCAAAAGATCGTTTGGGAATTGTCTGAAAGCTATGCGTCGAAAGGTTTATTTCGCATCAGTCTGGTGTTTTGGGACGATATTTTGGAATGGTTGGCCGATCCTGAAGCGCAATGGATTGTTCAAGAATTCCTTTCAGTAGGGGGTGGAAACAATACTTCCGCGGTTTTGGCAAAAGATGACGAAATTCTTTCCGAAGTAAAGTCAATAAAAGCATTGCTTGTCGCGGAAAATCCGGTTGCCGATCGGACGTCAAAATTCCATCTGGTTTTGGAATCAGCAAAAACTTTCATAGAAAGCCGTCACCCAAAAGCAGCGCTCGCTTTGCTGAAAAAGCATGAAAGGGGAATCAGGACAAAGGGGAGCGATGAGGACAGATATCTGCTTCTGGCTCGAATGGGGTCTGCCCAATGGCATTTAGGCCATGACGCCAAAGCCTTGCGATATTTCATTGAGGCTTTGCAATATAAACCTGATGATGAAAAAGCCCTCGTGAACGCGGCCCGGGCCTGCCTGACCGCGGGACATGACGTGAGGGCGCGACGTTACATTGATTTGGTTCTACAAAAAAATCCCAAGAATGAATCCGCCCAGGCAGTTCGAGTCAATTTGGAACCGCTGAGTATGCCTCTTGCACAAGTCATCGAATCAATCCCTGTTGAATGCAGGAATTTATTTGAAGTCGCATTTGCCATTTCAGTGGCTGCGAGAAGGAGGAGACAACTCAAAGATGCGCGATATTGGCTTGAAATCGCCCAAAAGAACAACGCCAAAGGGGTCCCGGAAATTCCAGCCTATTTGGGGATGACGATTATTGAGCAGCTGCTGGAGGAAGACCCGGCTTTGGCACACGCCGATCAACTCGATCAGTCCACACGCTCTCTTGTCACAGAAGCGGAAGGGTATCTTCAGACAGCCTGGAATACCATCAAGGATACGGAACTGACAGTGCAAAAAGTCGAGTGGTTGGATACACTGGCGCTGGCCAAGATGCTAAAGAAAGATTTTCGAAGGGCCGAGGAGGATCTGTCCATCGGTCTCAGTATTTGTCCCACAAACAAGGCTCTCCTCCTGCGAAAAGCCCAATTGGCCTTTCACCAAAACAGACCAATGGAGGCTGCGGACATCCTATCAGGACCGTCTTTTGTTGATATTAAGAGTCATGATGACATAAAGACCCTGTTCCTTCGCGCAGCAGCTCTCAGTGAAGCGAGGCGGCACAGTGATGCCCGCGAATTGGTTTCAAACTTCCTTAAAGCACACAGGATAGATGAGAATTGGGACGATGCCGCGGCATTATTAATTGAAATTGTGGAAGCGGCTAACGGTCCTGAAGTAGCCCTGAAGGAGGCAAGGGAGCTCATGAACGTTCGGGACGGAAGCCCTTTTCTTCTCAGCATTGAGGCAGTGCTGCTTAAAAAACTGAACAGAAAAGAAGAGGCGCTTGAATCCCTTTCGAGGGCGAAGTCGTTTTTAAAAGGAAAAGGCGGAAAGTGGGATGTTCCCGCATTGGCTGATGCGTGCTTTAGGTTGGAAAAATATGCTGAAGCCGCTGGATTTTACGAGATGGCGGGGTTGCCTTTGTCACGGCCCAGCCCGCCCTTGAGACGCTTGGTACAAAGCTGCATGGAGGGAGGAATACCGGATAAGGCCCTTGCCGTGTGTCGGGATTTGAGGAACCGGTTCGGCCCGTTGCCATTTTATACAGAAGCGGAGATTCACCTGCTGGCCAAAGTCAATGACCGGCCAAGCGCGGTTGAAGTGCTGAATGCCTATATCGAAAAATATCCGAATGTCCCTTGGGCCGCTTCACTGAAAATATTTCGCGCAAGGCTGGCTTGGGACATGGGAAAAACCAAGGACGTGGATGCTTACCTGGATTCCATTCAAGATCTTTCTTCATGGGATATGGAAGACCAAATCAATATTGCCCGGCTTTTTGCCATGCGAAACAGGATCCCGGAAGCGCTTAATCATTTTTACGAAATTCGCCGGCGGTTTTTCCATAAGACTGAACCCCATAAGGCTTACATTTCATTCCTACTTGCTTTTGAACAGGAGACCCTTCCTCTTCTTAAGATTGAAGCTGTTGGAAAGGATACGGCAGTATGCTTGGTTAAGGAAGATGGTGAGAAGAAAACATATGTCATTGAGGATCGGCCGGCTCCGGATCCTAGGCAAGGGGAAATATCAGTCAATCATTCTCTCGCTAAAGCGTTATGGAACAAAAACAAAGGGGACAAGATTATCTGGGGGACGAGCGGTTTTTCAAAAGAGCCCCTTAGTATCGAAAAAATACAGAGCAAATTTATTTATCGTCTCCATGAGAGCATGGACGGGTTTGAGTCAAATTTTCCTGAAGAGAAAGATTTTCTCATGAAGGTAAAGATTGACGTTTCTAAAGAAGAATCTTTTGGTAAAAATTCTAGCGATGAAATTGAGAAAGCCGCCGCTCCCGGAAGGGAGTCCTCGGAAATTAAAACAACAGGGCTGGTTCCGAAACAATTCATAGAGATAATGGCAAAAAGCCGCTCTGAGTGGGCTGAGCAGCTTGCGCAGATATATAGAGAAGGGATGCCTTTATGTGCTGTGGCGCGCATGGCCGGTCAAAGTGCCTTAGAAGTATGGGCAGGATTTGGACAGGACTCTGGAACTGGTGTTCGATGTGCAGCAGGGACACCGAATGAACTCACTCAGGCTCTCAATGCCCTGTTAAAGAAACCACGCCTTGTGGTTGACATGATTTCACTCCGTTGTTTGTTGAATTTAGAGTTGGCGGATTCGGTCGTCTCTCATTTTGGTCGGCTTATTGTTGCGCAATCGACAGTGGATTTCCTGAGGGAGACAATTCTTGAGCGCAGCCCAATGAAAGGCAAAGGATTTCTGTCCTTTGGTTGGAGAGACGGACATTTGTCCGGCGTGCAAGTCACCCCGGAAAACATTGAAGGATCCCTAAAAATATATGAAAGAGATTTGTCTTGGATCGAAAAGAACGCGGATATCCCTCCTGCCTATTCGCGGCTTCAGTTCCCGGCAGATAAGATCAAGCAGGCGGGTAACGTCTTGGGAGAAACTTTCTTAGATGTCATACTCCTTTGCCGTGAAAAGAATAGATTAATGTTAGCTGACGATTTGGCCTTCCGCCACTTGGCAAAGAATGATTTTAAAGTCGATGGTGTTTGGATTCAGCCTGTCGTGTTAATTCTCTTAAAAGCCGGCGTCATAACTAAAGAGGTATACAATAGAACCATTATTCATCTTGCCAAGGGGAATTATCGTTACCTGAGCATTGATGCGTCTATGCTGATTCAATCCGTTGAGGAGCCGCCAGAGGCAAAGTGGCGTCCCTCCCTCGGGTTTCACCAGATTGCGGCATTTCTTGGGGGGAAACTGACTTCGAATGAAGATTCAGCCGTTTCGGTAGCAGGTGAATTTTTATATTCACTTTGGATCAAACCGGAGGCTGTTTTTCAAAGAGTTTTTTTGGCTCAAGCCGTGTTGAGCCATCTGATTGAAGGCAGAAATCACCGGCATACACTCAAAAAATTGGTAGATGTCATTCGATTAAAGTGTCGTCTTATCCCCATCGCAGAGAGGGAATTATTAGGCGTTATCCAGTCCTTTTCAAAAACGGTTCCTTAGCCAGATGCATATTTCACTCCGAATGAACCAAAATTTCAGTGAAAGTGAGGCATGGGCAGGTTGCAGAAACATTCTAAAAACACAAAAAAACCGAATACCTAAACAGTCACTTTTCATTTAAAACATCTTCAATGCCTATAATATGATGGAAATAGTCGCTGTTTTGAACAGATGGCGTGACATCTCCTGCGGAAATAAGGACCCGCTCAACAGTATAATGACGAGGCGCTTTTAAAAATTGTATTTTTTGCTGCACTTCAGAAATAACAGAAGCTGTGATTGGTCTCGTTGAGAATTTACATTCAAAGAGGATGAGAACATTGCCCTTTTTGTGGAGCAAAATATCTATTTGCAGGCCTCTGTCATGTTTATTGCTCCTATGTCTTTGACGGAAGAACGGCCCGAAATTGATGATTTGAGAAATATCATATCCCAAATTATTGATAATCAGCGGTAAATTTTTCATACAAAGGGCTTCAAAAGTTTTTCCAAAATAGTTTTCTATACTTTTTTCTGTGACTTTGTCAAAGAGGCCCGGTTTGGTGTTTAACCTGATAATTTTCTTATAGGGGTCCATATAGGTGAAATAAAACCGCAACCACTCGTCCCACAATACAATTTTTTTGGTTTTTTCACCGTTTTTCCCGGGAATGATTTTAGGTGCAAATGTCTTGATAAAGTCAGCTTGTTCCAATGTGTGCAGATAGCCGGAAAGACCTCCTCCGGAGGGGATATGCAGGCGTCTTGATATTTCTTCTTTTGAACAGCTTTTTAAAGCGAGTGTCCTGGCAATAGATTCGTAGTTTTTAGTGACTTTAAACTGCTCTTTAAATATGGTTTCAAATTCATTCACGAAAAATCCGTTTTTTTGAAAACACAGCTTATCCATGTTGTTGGCAAAAGACAATTTCGGATTTATTTGCTCCAGGTATTTCGGTATGCCTCCAAAAACCATGAGAAACTTGGCTGTCTCAAAGTCTGACCGATATCCTCGAAAAAATTGTTTTGCCTCAAGCGCCGGCAGGGGGTCCAGACTTATTTCAAAAGTTTTTCGGTTATGCAAAGCCTGTGAATGAACAATATGCCTAAGCATAAAACTGGCAATTGATCCGCACAGCACCAAAGTGAGTCCTGGGTTTTTTTTCCATTGATTGTCCCAATAGAATTTTAAAAGTGAAACGAGTTCGCTTCGATTTGACGCCATCCACGGGAATTCATCAAAAACAACATAATGTCTGCCGGTTTTTATATGAAAAGACAGTGCATCAAAAGCTTCGCGCCAGTCTCTTGCAAAACTGCGGGGGGCTTGTGTTTGATTGGCAAGCTGCAGGAGAAAATGATTTATTTGTTTTTTGAAAGGCGCTTTTTGGAGAGCTTCAAAGTATAAATCGGTTTTTTTCTTGATGGGCTGCTGAAGCAGGGAGCTCTTCCCAACACGCCGACGTCCATATATGATGCCCAATTCCGGCTGGGGTGACGAGATGGCATTTTCAATAATTTTTAGCTCATATTTTCGACCATAGAACATGGTGTTATTATAGATCAGCAAAGATCAAAAGTCAACCAATCTTTGCTGATCTATGTTTTTTTATCATAGATCAGCAAAGATTAAAATCAACCGATTCTTGCTGATCTGGCCTGGGGGACTCTCGTCTCGATGCTATATGGCTGTGGGTAATAGTTTAGTCCCTGTGTCCCTGTCATTAACAAAAAGAATAAAAACCAGCTGACAAGTCAATCCAGCAGATGAAGAAATTGCCTAGGAATTTTTCCAACATAAAGCGTTGGACAAATTCCTATTGGTCATCCCCGTTTTGTTTAATGTGTCAATATTGTCCTAATCCGGGGACGATCGCCATTAAATCATGTGAGAGTGAAAAACAATTTAATTCTACGCTTCCTGTCCTCTGATTTTTTATCGGCAGGAATAGGATAGTTCAAATATTCATCTTTTGCAAAACATTTCTCGACGGTGATTTTATGCGTTTCCGTCAATCCGCTCTTCTATGTCATGCAGCGGTATAGGCCTGTACAATGCCCTCTATATGAAATTGTTTTTCTATAACATGACGGCACCTCGATCGTCCCCCGTTGGAAACAATGACTGACATTAAAACGAAACTGGGATGAACATCAGGAGACTGTTCAACGCTTTATGTTGGACAGTCTCCTAGGGAAAGATGGTTTCCCTCTTGTGTTGTTCCAGCCAGAAAATGGTTTTCATGTTGGTTTTTTGTAGAAGGAAGCACTCGTTTTTTTTGTCAATTTTGCCTGCGCGGTATTCCAGTTTTTCCCCGGTGTTTAATGTGATAAGGAGTGTGTATCGCGTGGAAGGCAGATGCCAGGCTCTGATCTCAAAATCTTCAGGCGTGTCCACAAACTCATCGGTTTTGAGTTTTTGAAGGGCAGAAATAAATTGATGAATTTTTTCAGGATCCGCTGCCATGCCTTGTTTGCGCCATTGGCCTGACACTTTAAAAAACCGTATTTTTTTGCCGTTGTTGTTGATCTGCACGTCATGCATCTCTTCTCCGGCGGCCAGAGGAACAATGCGTCTGTCCCGCCACTCTTTGATCAATCTTGTGAGTTCCCAATGCCTTACATTGCCGGCCAGGTACACCTCAGGACTGTCAGGCAGCCTTACAAACAGATCAGTGCCTTTGGCGCGTTTGCCGAAGATCCATTCAATGGGCTGATCAGAGCGCGCATGCCACACACGGACAAAAATAGCGCTTGACTCATTGATCTGATACAAGGGGTAGGTTTTCTCACGCCTGGTGAGGGGAAAGTACAGTTCCAGGGAATTGAGATCTGACAGGAAGTTTTTTAATGCATTTTGATCCGCCGGGGAATCCACAGGCGCGGTCAAGCGCCATTGCTCATCTTTTTTTTCCATCACCAATTTGATTTGAGGCCTGCTGACCTCAAACTTGACAGGATTCTCAGGAACTTGCGGCGCTGACAAATGAATAGATGTTTTTGGCACAATCATCACAAAATAAGCCGCTGCAACAGCCAGTAATAATCCGGTCAATATGTTCATCCATTTGGGCATAAAGTCTCCATTGTATTTCATTAATGCCAAGGGCAGTCACATTTTCAAGCACGCGGTGCTTTAAGCCGTATTCAACAACAGATTCTACGGCTTCAAATACATTTTGCTAGGACACCTGAAACTGGATGGCCGCTTCTCTGTTGAATATGTTCGGAAACGTATTCAAACAGTTTGGGGCAATAATGCTCTTTTTTTTGTTTCTACTGATTTTTGTAATTGCCTCCCGCCAGAAAACAGCGGGCATGGATTTATCAGGCGTATTTATTATATAGCGTACAAATAATTCTAAAAAGCGCCCAATAAATTGGGCAATTACGAAAAACAAGTAATTCTAAAAAGCGCCCAATAAATTGGGCAATTACGAAAAATGTGAAAGAGCCATTTGTTTTTTCTTTACTTGTCTTATGTGCCAATAAAAAATGCCGCAGATCAAAATCATGAGCGGGAGAAAAATGAGTATATAATACTTGATAATAGGTTTCCAGAAATTTGAGATATGTTTCAAAGGCTTAAAGGATTCTCCTCGAGTGGGGATGGCCAGAAAATGAGCGTCCTGGGACATCCATTGCGCCAAAGACACAAGAAAAAGCACATTGCCGTCAGGATGAGGCATATTGGGATCTGCAAAAAACGAGGTGCCAACCACAGCTATTTTAACAGCCTCAATGTGTTGATGGGGATTTGCAAAAGAAGTGGTTGAGCCTTGAACCATGGCCGCCAGAACAAAAGGGCCTTTGGGATCTGATTCTTTTGGATTCGGCAGCGCATAAGGCTCCAGCGAGGAAAGTCCCGGGGAAAACCAGCTGATATCGGATGACTTGGCCAGAATGGTTGTTTTGAGCTGGGACGTTTTTGCGGCTGTGAGCGTCAATGGGTGAACGAATGGAAAGGACAGCACATCAATTGATTGCGTGAGGAAATGCTTTTTGTTGAGGTTATTGGAAAGCACAAAAACCGGGTAATGGACCGCATTTCTTAAGGCAAAGCTGGCTTGCCGGGATTGAACAGTGATTTTCTGGCACTGGCTGTCCAAAACAAAATCATTTTCCACTTGAATCCCGTAATGTGTGAGAAGCGGCAGGAGTCCGGTTTTGTTGGGGAAAGAAGTGAAGCTTTTTTTATTGATTGCCTTTGCGTTCAGAAACACAGCCAAAGGGATTCCTTTGCCAATCCAATTGTCCAGCAAATTGATTTCTTCCTGAGAAAACGGATTTTGCGGCCCGACGAGAAAAAGAACATCCGGCTGAACATGCGGGTCTTTGCTGAGCCTTGTGTATTCCACATCAAATTCCGTATGCAGCCTTTGAGACAGGCCGTATTTAAGCGTGTGAGGGGAAAGTTCGCCGTGCCCTGCCAAAAAGACCAGCTTCTTTTTTCCCCTGGACACAAGGTGCTTGATACGGCTTGAGATGTCATATTCCAAACGATTGATGTCTTTGATATACGGGATTTTGTCCTGCTTGTCCTGGTAATTGAGAACCATACCCATAAATCCTTTGCGTATTCGAAGCTGATCATTTGTGATTTGGTTGAAATCTGCCGGATCAATGCCTGCTTTCCGGCACTTGATTTTAATGTCTTCAGACACATCAGGATTGATTGTGTTGATGTGTATGATGCCGCGGCTCATGGTATGATATTCCTGCAAAAGGTTGCGGATATATTGGCTTTTTCTCCCATGAGGCTGCGGGAGCCCTTCTGATGAGTAGAATGTGATGTAAAGCGGGTCTTCCAGCTTATGGATAAGACTGTCCGTGGCATGGGAAAGAGAGTATCGCCCGTCTTCTGTCCAATCCCAGCGCATAAATAGCTTTTGTGAGAACAAATTCGTCATCACCACAATGGCTGCCACCGCCATTATGCCGCTGCTGGGAATCAAATACAATTGTTTGTTCATTCTTCGGCTGTTAAAACTGTATAAAGTGCCGGCCAAAAAGAGAATTTGTCCGGAGATGAAATAAAGGATATCCCGTGAGTCCACAACCCCTTTTAAAAATGGGTGGAAATGACTGTCTATCCCCAAAAAGGCCAGCAGTGCGCCCCATGTACCGGGAATGAAGTGCGCGGCTTTGCCAAAGAGAAAAAACACAAAGCAAAACACAAAACCCAATAAAAAAGCAATGACTTGGCTTTTTGTCAAAGAAGAGGCAAAGAGGCCGATGGCGCTGTAAAATCCGCCGAGTAAGAGCGCGCCCAAATACCCTGCCATGATTTGGCCGGTGTCCGGGCTGCCAAGCAGCATCAGCGCTGCCATGTAAAAGACAGAGGCCAGAAGCATGAGTCCCCAGAAGACAATAGCGGCTTTGTATTTTCCGAGGACAATTTCCGTGTCTCTGAGAGGGAGCGTGGCCAATGATTCAATGGTCCCGGTCTTGTATTCTTCGGCAAACAGGCGCATGGTGAAAGCAGGCAGGAAAAAGATCAGCAAATAGGGCATGGACGCAAAGAATTCATCCATGGAGGCTTGGTCAATGAGAAACAGAGAGGATGTCAAAAACCAGCCCAAGAGCAGAAAAAACACAATTGAAAAAATATAAGGCATGGGGGAATTAAAAGATTCTTTTAATTCTTTCTTAGCAATAAGACAGATGTTGGTGTGGTTCATGGCTCAAAATCCAATTGTTTCATTTGTTTCTCGGTCAATGAATGAAAAATATCGTCCAAAGTGGCTGACTGCTGTTTTAACTCCATTATAGGCCATGTTCTTTTTGACGACATCTCGAACAGCGGCAGCCGGAGATCCGTGTGAGACGTGATCAAAAACCCCGGGCATCCGGGTTCTTTCTCATCGCTGTATTCTGCTTTTTTTAATCCAGGGAGCGCTTGCAGCGCCGGCATGATCTCTTTTTGAGGTCCCTTGAGCCTGATATAAAAAACAAAATCATTTTTGGCTTGAGATTCAAGTTCCTCCACTGTGCCTTGAGCAATGATTTTGCCTTGATGAATAATATAAATCCGGTCGCAAAGTTTTTGCGCTTCTGACAAAATATGAGTGGACAAAAGAACGGTCTTTTTTTGTTTCAATGCCAAGATAAGCCGGCGCACTTCTTTTTGCTGTATGGGGTCTAAGGAAGAAGTGGGTTCATCCAAAATGAGAATGGCAGGGTCATGGAGGATGGCCAAAGCCAGGCCCAGTCTTTGGCGATAACCTTTTGACAGCTCAGACACATCCTTTGACACAACATCTTCCAGGGCGCATTGTGCTGTCACAGTGTCTATGCGTTTTTGGCGCTCCTCAACAGGGATGTGCCGGAACCCGCAGTACAGTTCAAGGCATTCCCAAACACCGAGTGATTCATAAAGCGGGTTGTTTTCCGAGAGATACCCGATCTGTTGGCGCGCCGCCAGAGGGTCTTCCCGGACAGGTATGCCGGCTGTCTTCACAAGGCCGCTGGTGAATGGGATGTATCCGGTTAAAATCCGCTGGGTCGTGCTTTTGCCGGCGCCATTTGGGCCCAAAAGCCCAACCACTTCTCCTGGCTGCACGGAAAAGCTGATTCCGGAAACAGCCGGCGCATCTCCGTAATATTTAACAAGATTTTGCACCTCAATCATTTTTTCCCCTTTGCCTAAATATTTTAATTTATTTTTGAATTATTCAAAAGAGCATGTATACTTATTACAGACATGAGCAAACAAAAACAATAGGCTCCATTTCTTTTGGAAATGGCCGAAAATTAAAGAATTGAGGGCATGATAATGACGCGGGGGATAACGTATAACGGGACATGTATAAAATTATTTTAACAAAAAAAGTTTGAGATGTTTCCGTGTTCATCCGTGTAAATCCGTGGTTACCTTGAATTGCTATGAAAATACGAACAAAATTCAGCTTATTCACCGGTTTGGTTGTTTTGGGCACAACAACCGCTGTGGCTGCTTTGGCTTTTTTGCTTCAAAAAGACCTGATTGAAAAGAACATGGCTGAAGCGCGCATGAACCAAACCTCCGGGTTTGCCGCTGTGTGCAAGCAGGCGCTGATTGTGGACAATGAATTGTCCATGATCAATTATGTGAAGCTTCTGAAAGATTTGCCGGGCATCACTTATGTGTATTTTGCCGACAAGCAGTCAAAGATACGGGTTCATTCAGACATTCGTGTGCTTTACAAATCATTGAAGCAGTGGAACAAGATCAAACCGGACGGGGTCTCAGAGACCCAGCATCCTGTTGTGGTAGGAAGTTCCAAGGGCGGAACGGCTGTTATTGGGTTTTCCGAGGAATTCCAGAAAGAAATACTGCAAAAGGCATTGAAAAAAACTTTGACACAGGTCACCATGGCAGCCTCTGCCGTGGCCTTGGTGGTTTTGCTGGCCGCTTTGATTTTTGCGTATATTCTGACCAGGCCGCTCAAAGCGCTGTCTGACGGTTCTGAAGAAATCAGTAAAGGCAATTTCCAAACCGAGGTCAAGGTGACCAGTCATGATGAGCTGGGGGAACTGGCGGACCGGTTTAATTCCATGGCCAAAAATCTGGCTATTTTGGATGAATTAAAAGATGAATTTATTTCCAGTGTGTCACATGATTTACGAAGTCCTATGTCTGCCATTAATATGTACACCAATTTTATGTTGAACGATGACCCTGATAAAGACAAAATTCTTCCCCAGCATCAGGAATTTCTCAGAATCATTCAATTCAATGCAGCGCGCCTTGGCGTTTTTGTCACCAATATCCTGGATGCAGCCAAAATCAAGGCCGGACGCGCTGAATACCATCCCCAGCCCATGGATGCCGGCGCCACTGCGCAGACCATTCACAAGCTGTTTGATATGATGGCCAGAAAAAAACAAATTTCGCTTCAAATCAATGTCCCGCAGGCATTGCCGAAAATCATGGCTGATCCTGAAAGATTTGATCATGTGATCACCAATTTGATTTCCAATGCCTTGAAATACACGCCCGCCAACGGCACCATCACTCTTGGGGCTGTTCAAAGAGGCAACAGAGTGGATGTGTATGTGCAGGACACAGGAAAAGGCATAAAACCGGATGATTTGGCGCATCTGTTTGAGCGGTTCAGGCAGGTGGAAGTGGCGGATCAAAGGGCCAAGCGCATTCAAGGCACAGGTTTGGGCTTGTATATTGTGAAGCAAACAGTGGAAGGCATGGGCGGGGAAATTTTTGCCGCGTCCGAAGTGGGCAAGGGCACGTGTTTCACGGTGTCTCTCCCCATAGCCCCTCAGCTCACTCCGCAAAATACGAGATATTAAAAATAAGGAACAAAACTCATTGAGCATTTAGCATATTAAATTTAGCATTTAGCAATGAAAAGATAAAAAACATTTAAATGTTTTCTCAATGTTGAATGGGTTTATAAAGATTGAAAATGCTAATTGCTAAATTTGCAATGCTAAATGAGTATTTCATTAAGGGGTTTTTTTAAAAAAATGAAGCCAAAAATTCTTGTGATCGATGATGAATATTCTTTCTCTGAGTTCGCGCGGATTATGCTTGACTCTATCGGGTGTGATGTGGTGACCTGCAATGAAGGCAGAAAAGCGTTGTCTGTTGCGCAGGCTGAAAAGCCGAATCTTATTTTGCTGGATTTAAGCATGCCGGATGTGGACGGGTTGACTGTTTTAAAGCATTTTAAATCAGATCCTGTGATCAAAGAAGTGCCTGTCCTGCTGTGCACTCTGAGCAGAAGCCAGCAGCAAATTTCCGAGGCATTTCACAGCGGCGCCATTTATTATATCTCCAAACCATTAAGAAAGGACGAACTGAAAACAAAACTCAAAAAGCTTATCGGATTTGAGTTCTGATTACACTCTATAGATCTTCCCATTTGTACCCCAGATTGTCCACGGCTTGAATGCATTTCCCATGTTTTTCCAAATTTTTTCGCAGCCGGTAAATGTGTGTTTCCAGCGTATGCGTGGATAAGTTTTCGTAATCATGCCCCCATATGTTTTCCAAGAGATAAATGCGCGACAAAACACGTTTTTTCTTTTGAAGGAACAGGCACAGCAGTTTGTATTCTTTTTGCGGAAGGGCCAGCTTTTTTTTGGAGATTGTCACGGTGTGGGCCGGCATGTTGACGGTGATGGCGCCGCCTTTGAGGATTTCAACCGGGCTTTCCGGCCGGAGCCGCCTTAAAACAGCTTTGATCCTGGCCAAAAGCTCTCGCGGGCTGTAGGGCTTGCTCATGTAATCATCCCCGCCCAATTCCAGCCCTAATACTTTGCTGATTTCTTCTTCTTTGCTGGTCAAAAAGATAATAGGTACGGATTTCCATTCTTGAGCGGCTCTTATTTTGCGGCAAAATTCAAAACCATCCATGCCGGGCATTTTGATGTCCAAGACAATAAGATCGGGCAGGGCTTTCCTCATTTCCATGAGGCCGTCTTCAGCGCTGTCTGCCGCGCGCACAGAGTATCCTTCGCCCTCAAGAAGGCTTTTTAAAGTTTTTGAAAGCGCTCTGTCGTCGTCTACGACCAATATTTTTTTCTTCATTTTACCCCAAATTTTTCATTTGAAAAATTTCTTTCGCAGAGCGCACCATGCCGCTAGGGATGGTCCCTGCTTGTCGGAAGGGAGGAGGGCTTCGCCCTGGATTACCCCTCGCAACATGGCCGCAGCGCGGCCACGTTGCGATCCCTTCGGGAAAATTTCAGTTTCACTTTTTTGACAGCCATAATCGACAACAATATCGTTCAACTGAAAATTTTGAGTTTATGCGCTCCCGGTGGAACCCAAAGGGATAGACACAATGAACTCCGCCCCCTGGCCCATTTCGCTCTTCACGTGTATTTGCCACCCATGCGCCTCAATAATACCTTTGGTGATTGTCAAGCCAAGGCCTGTGCCCTCGATGCCGGCTGTTTGCTTGCTTGTCGAACGCGTGAATTTGGTGAATAATTTTTTCATAAAATCAGGGGGAATGCCGGGCCCGGTGTCTATGATATGAATATTGACTTTATTGTCCATTCTGACAAGTTTGACAATGACTTTTCCCTGGCTTGTGAATTTCACTGAATTGCCCACCAAGTTGTTTAAAGCCCGTTCAATTTTGCTTTCATCCAGGGAAAACAAAGGGAAATCCGATTCCATCACCATGTCCAGCCCGATTCCTTTTTGGTCGGCTGTTTGTTGAAAATTTTGAATCACGCGCTCCACAATATCGTCAATGGCAACGTTTTTCTTGTTCAAAACAACGCCTGATTCAATATGGGCCACTTCCAGTATAGAGGTGATGAGGTTTTTGAGCCGTTCTGATTTTTGCTGAATCAGCTCCAGATTCTCCGTCAATATGTCCGGATTGGCTTTGTTCTCCGCCATAAGCCGGGTTTCTTTCTTTGACAATTCAGCGGAAGCAATAATGGCTGTTAAAGGGGACTTCAGGTCATGCGTGATGCTGGACACGAAATCTTGTTTCATCTGATCCAATTCTTTCAGTTTAACCGCCATGTGATTGAATTCCCGCGACAAGAAGCCTATTTCATCATTGTTTTTGACGGGAATGGAATGATCCAGATTCCCTTTGCCGATTGACCGGGCGCCATGGACAAGAGCTTTCAATGGTTTGATCAAATAGCCTGTTAACAGAAACGTACAGGCAAAACCAATCAGAATGACGGGAACAGAGAATTGAAAGATGCGGTTTCTGGCGGCGGCCAGGTTCTTGGCCAGCCTTTCGGCAATCACCTGTTTTTTAAAGATAATGTCAACGGCCGCCACCACAACGTCATTCTTTTTCACCGGCAAGAAAACTTTTAATTCTTCCGTGCCGGACACAGTGTGAGGGAGAGAGCGGTTGTGAAGAGCCTTGATAAAATCAATGAAATCCGGGTCAGGAGAATTTGATCCTATGAGCTTCGCGTTTGTGTGCGCCATGTACCGGGCCTCAAGATCAGCGCTCCCGGCTGCAATGATTTCCGGCATGGTTTCCAGGCGTTTTAAATACGTGAGAAGCGGCAATTCTTGCTTGGAAAACAAGGCCCCTGCCGTGACTTCGGCCAGGCCTCCGGCCAGCTTTTGCTGCTGTTTCAGTTCGTTTTCCAAAAGCGTTTTGGATTCGCTCCAAATGAGAACCGCTGTCAGCATCCCAATAGCAGCCAACAGCAATCCGGAAAAAAACAAAGATATTTTTAATTTTAGACTCATGTGGTCAAATGTTAACAAAAAACGTGTGTCCGGTAAACTCTCTATGTTTATCCAAAATCTCCACGCTTTCTGCTGATTTAAAAAACATATCTATTTTTCGATTCAAAAACATTTTTCAAATGTGATCAAGATGTGATCAATGGGTTATTGGGGCGTGAAATTTTTAATGTAAGCTGAAGTGGGAATAGAACGCGAGGCAACACACAGGGAGGCCATATGTTTAATATCAAGACCAAAATAAAGCAAATGGGTTTGGGCGCAAAAAACACTGACTCTGCGCCGGAAAGTGAAAGGGCGGCATCATCCCCTTGTCTGGTGCGATTGGATCCGGATGTGGCCAGAATTTTTAAAACCGAAGAGTTCGTGAATAGCGCGCTGCGTTCCATCATCCAATTTGCCCAGTCCAAATATCAAAGTCTGGATGGGAGAAAAGTGAAAGGAATTACCATTCAATAAAAACAGGAGTATTTTTTATGAAAAAAGATATGAGGCTGATTGTCCGGTCATTCCGTTGTTTTGTCCGAGTTCAATCAGGATATTGTGCATGGATAGTTTTGGTGATTGGCATGAACTTGTGTGCGGCATGGGCGTCAGCGCCGGCCCAGTTCAATTACCAGGGCAAGCTGTCTGACGCAGCCGGCAATCCCATCACCCGGGCGGCGCAGCCCATGCATATTAATATTT
>JANQER010000407.1 GCA_028278255.1 Elusimicrobiota bacterium
GCTTCCATTTGGCGGCACCAAAGCCAGCGGCAACCACAGACCTGTGGGCATTCACACCCCTTATATCTGCACCTACCCAGTGGCTTCCATAGAGAATAACCGAAAATAAACCGAAAAATACCGAAAAAAATTGAAAATAATAGCTGAGAAAATTCTCAATTGTTTGTATAATATGACATCCAATTGTCAATTATTTCCTGCATGAGCGTTTAGTGAGCGTATCGGCTCGATTTAAATTTAGGTTATTTTATGGAGGAATGGTTTATGAGGCGCATACAAACTGTTTTATTGGGTATGGGTTTACTCTTTGTTTTGTGTGCCCGTTCAATAGCTTCTTCAGAGTCATCTGTGTCATTGGAAGTGTCTGAAAGATGCGCTGTGGAAAATCACCCTTCTGTTTTATTGGCGCAGGAGGAAGTGGAAGTCTCCAAGCTCAAAATGCGCGAGGCGCGCCGCGCTTTGGGACCGAATCTCACTTTAAAAGCTGAGCAAACCAATGGCGCCTCAGTGGAAGAGCTTGGCACCCCGGATTTCACTGAGAAAAGCTATGGATTACACGTGTCCCAGCCATTGTTTCAGGGCGGCAGATTATACAAAGTGTACCGTCAATCTTATGCCCAATGGGAATCTGTTCAAGCCAAACTTCAAAAAGCCGAACAAGAGGCTCTTTACACTGCCAGAGAAACATTCTGGAATTACCTCAAAGCCCAATCTGCCTTAGACATTTACCAAAAAGCCCTGGCAGATCTGAAAAAAGAAAAAACAATGGCTGATAAACTGAGAAAAAAAGATGTGATCAACAAAAAAACAGCCCTCACCATTGCTGCTCAATACAATCAAGCGCATTTCACTGTTCAAGGCGCAGAAGCGGAATTGGAAAGCCGTCTTTGGCAGTGGACAGCGGCTTTGGGCCTCAAAGAACCGCCCACACAAAAGCCTGAAAACAAATTTCTCATTGTGTCTATTGAAGATATCAGTTTGCCTGATTGCTTGGAGGTGGCTGAAAAAAATCAGCCTGATTTGCTTGTCCAAAGGAAATCCGCTGAAGCTGCTTTTTACGGTCACTTGGCCGGCAAAAGCCTGTATTGGCCGAAGTTGAATGTGAACGGTTCTTATGGCAGAAGCGGCGGTGCTTTTAAGGGGGAAAGACTGGAGCTCCGGGAAGACTGGCAGGCAGGCGTGCAGCTTTCTCAATATTTTGGCGGAAGCACGCTCAACGTCACAGGCATGCAGCAAAAAACCAGTCCCAAAATCGGCCAGACCACGCGCACTGAATCCAAAACCGGCACAGCTTCCCTGGGATTATTTGATTCCTACAAACAAAAAACAGAAAAAAAAGAAGCGGAATTCACTTTTCACCAGGCCAAAGTCCAGTTTGATAAAGTCAAAATGGATGTGGCCAATGGCGTACGCGAAGCATACGCCAATTACAAAAAAGCCATTTCTCAATTAAAAATTGCAGAAAATGATTTTGAACTGGCCAAAACAGAACATAAAATCACCAAAATCAAAAGCAGAAGCAGAGAAGTGCCTTTGTCAGAGCGGGCTGTGACCCGCAACCGCATGGCCCAGGC
>JANQER010000413.1 GCA_028278255.1 Elusimicrobiota bacterium
CCTTATAGACATTGGCTCATACAGAGGCATCCGGCACCGCCGGAACCTCCCGTTGAGAGGGCAGCGCACAAAATCAAATGCCAGAACGCGCCGCGGCCGCCGCAGAACCGTTGGTTCAGCAAAAGCAACAAAAGACTAATAAATATTTTTGATTTTAGATTTGCGATTTTTGATTGAAAAGCAAATATGTGTATGGATGAAATATCATAAGGTTTCAAATCGCTAATCAGAAATCGAAAAATCAAAAATTTGTCATTTCCGGAGGTAACTTATATTATGTCAGAAGCAAAAGGACCCAAAAAAACAGCTGGGGCAAAACCAGGCAGTTCAGCTGCCAAACCCAAAAAGAAATCATGGCGTGATATTGGTACAGCACGTGTGTACATACAATCATCTTTCAACAACACCATTGTCAACATCACAGACGAGCGCGGGAACTGTTTGGTGTGGGCCACAGCAGGCAGTTCAGGGTTCAAGGGCACAAAAAAAGGAACACCATTTGCTGCTCAAATCACAGCTGATGCAGCGGCAAAAAAGGCTATATCTATGGGCGTCAGACAAGCCAGTGTTTTTGTCAAAGGACCTGGATCTGGGCGTGAAACCGCTATCAGAGGGCTTCAAGGAGCTGGGCTTATCATCACATCCATCAAAGATGTCACTCCCATACCGCATGATGGCTGCCGGCCCAGAAAACCAAGGAGAGTATAAATAGATTTTTGATTTTAGATTTGCGATTTTTGATTGAAAAACATCAATTCAATATGATCGGGCGGAGGCAAGTCCATTCCCTACGATAAATCATGTTTTTTAAATCGCAAATCGGCAATCAAAAATCAAAAATTATAAATTGAAAATTTCCATTTGAAATTAAAGGAGATTATTGTGGCACGATATATAGGACCAGTTTGCAAAGTATGCAGACGTGAAAGCGTCAAACTATTTCTCAAAGGGGACCGCTGTTTCAGCCGATGCCCGATAGACAAAGAAGGGGCTGCTGTTCCGCCGGGGCAACACGCGCACAGACGTGCCGGTAAGCCCACAGAATACGGAAAACGGCTGCGTGAAAAACAAAAAGCGCGGAGATTCTCTGGAGTACTGGAACGCCAATTTAGGCGCTATTTTGCAGTGGCAGCACACAAAAAGGGCAACACAGGTGAAAATCTGTTGCGGATCCTGGAAACCAGGTTGGACAATGTGGTCAAACGGCTTGGATTTGCCACCTCTCCTCGCACAGCCAGACAAATCGTCTCTCATGGTCTTGTTCTTGTCAACGGCAAGAGGGTCAACATCCCTTCTTTCCAAGTCAAACCAGGCGACACAGTTGCTTTACATGAAAAACTCAGATCAAATCTGTACTTAAAACGATCTTTAGGGAATGCGGTGCAGCGCGGCATTCCTTCATGGCTCGAATGGGATGGCAGCATATCTTCTGCCATCAAACACGCATCAGATGACACCACGCTTGATGGCGTTACATTGGCTGGAAAAATCAAAACCTGGCCGACCCGGGAAGAAATGTCTTTTCCCATAAACGAACAACTCATTGTAGAATTGTATAGTAAATAAAGAATAAACCACAGAGAGCACAGAGGACACAGAGATACTTTTATGGGGAAAAGCGAAAAACATCACGTTTACGCTCCCTGCCGAAAGAGAGAAACAGGCCATACAGGAAATACAAAGAAGAGAGTTTAAATTTTTTACCAAAAAAATTCTTTTTTGTTTTTCTCTGAGAACTCTGTGCGCTCTGTGGTTAAAAAGTTAAAAAGATTTTTAGAAATCTAAGGAGGAAGTAAAGAAATGACGACATCCGGACTCATATTGCCGCAAAAGTTGGCAACAGAAGAAACAACCCTAACCCCCCAATACGGAAAATTTACCGCAGAACCATTTGAAAAGGGCTACGGCCACACAGTGGGGCACTCTCTGCGCCGCATACTTCTTTCTTCTTTGGAAGGAGCCGCTGTTACAGGCCTACGCATCAAAGGGGCGCCGCACGAATTCACAAGCCTCAAAGGGGTCAGAGAAGACGTTATCAACATTATACTCAACCTCAAACAACTGCGTGTCAAACTCTACTCAGCCGGACCAGAGATTCTCACGCTCAAAGCAAAAAAAGAAGGGGTTGTTACAGCCAAAAGCATCCAAGCCAGCAACAACGTAGAAATACTTACCCCAGATCTGGTCATTGCGCATTTGGACACAGGCGCAGACCTTGACATGGAGATAGAAGTCAGCCGCGGCCGCGGATATGCGCCAGTGGAAAGGCTCAAAAAAGACAACCAGCCCGTCAACACCATCCAAGTGGATGCGCTCTTTTCCCCTGTCACCAAGGTACACTACGAAGTCGAAAATGCCCGTGTCGGACAAATGACTGACTATGACAAACTCATCATGGAAATATGGACAGACGGATCTGTTGCGCCTGCAGATGCCTTGGCCTATGCCGCAAAAATCCTCAAAGACTCATTGTCCACATTCATCACATTTGAAGAAACGGATGAGCCTCAAACAACGGCCAAAGACACAATTATCACAGAAAAAAGCAGCCGCATCAAAGACCTCATGGACCAACCTGTGGACATCATTGAACTTTCTGTCCGTGCGTCCAACTGTCTCAAGGCAGCCAAGCTCAAAACCATTGGCGAACTCATCAGCAAAAAAGAGGACGACCTCCTTAGCTGCAAAAATTTTGGTAAAAAATCTCTTTACGAAATCAGAGACAGGCTCAAAGAACTTGATCTTGAGTTAGGCATGGGGGCCAAGTTTATGCAAGGGGAAGATCAATGAAAACCATGGCTGGACGAAAACTCTCAAGACCCACTGGGGCCAGGAGTGCACTTCTCAAAAACATGACAGCGAGCCTGTTGCAGCACGAACAAATCAAAACCACCTATGCCAAAGCGCGCGAAGTGGCCAGATACACGGAAAACGTCATTGCCATTGCCAAGAAGAAAAACCTGGCCGCGTACCGGCGAGTGGGTGCCATTATTCCCGACAAAAAAGTGCAGCGCAAGATACATGACGTGCTGGTTCCGCGATATCAATCACGACCAGGGGGATGCACAAGGGTCCACCGCATTGGCACACGATTGGGAGACAATGCTGAAATAGCAGTCATAAAAATGGTAGTATAATATAAAGTGCGAAGTGTGAAGGCCGAAGTGCGAAATAAAAGCAATAGAGATAGAAAGGTTTCAAGGGTCGTCAAGCCCAGAGACCAAAGAGAACGTTTTGATTTTTATAAAGCTTTTTTCTTCGGACTTCGCACCTCGGACTTCGGACTTTTGTTGTAAAGGAACAAGATGTTCAACTTCATATTCAGTTTATTCTCAAATGATATGGGGATAGACCTTGGCACAGCCAACACCCTGGTCTATGTCAAGGGACAAGGCATTGTCTTGCGGGAACCATCGGTTGTAGCGATTGACCGTGACACGAAAGAAGCCCTGGCTTTTGGACTAGAAGCCAAGCGCATGCTTGGCAAAACCCCAGCCAACATCTACGCAGTCAGACCTCTCCGCAACGGTGTCATTGCCGATTTTGAAGTCACGCAAGAAATGATCAAATACTTCATCCGCAAAGTGCACAACCGGCGCAGCCTTCTGCATCCCCGCGTTGTCATTGGCATCCCCTCAGGCATTACTGAGGTAGAAAAAAGAGCTGTGCGCGAATCAGCCGAACAGGCAGGCGCCAGAGAAGTCCATTTAATAGAAGAACCGCGGGCAGCAGCTATAGGAGCAGATTTACCGATTTCAGAACCGTCCGCCAGTATGATTGTAGATATTGGCGGCGGCACAACGGAGGTAGCAGTTATATCATTAGAAGGGATGGTGGTTTCCAAATCACTGGATATAGCCGGTGATGAAATGGACGAAGCCATTGTGCAATATTTTAGACGAAAGTACAACTTGCTTATTGGAGAAACGACAGCAGAAAACGTCAAAATTAACATCGGCAGCGTCTTTCCGTTGCCTGAAGAACAAACCATGGAAGTCAAAGGCCGTGACCAAGTCACAGGACTTCCCAAAACCATCACAATTACATCTGAGGAAGTCAGGCAAGCGCTCTCAGAGCCTCTCAGATTCATTATTGAAGTGGTCAAATCCACACTGGAAGAAACCCCAGCGGAACTCTCCGCTGACCTTGTGGACCGTGGTATTGTTCTGGCTGGCGGCGGCAGTCTCCTGCGAGGAATTCCTGAACTCCTCTCGCAAGAAACAGAGCTTCCAGTCACCCGTGCAGCAGATCCACTCATCTGCGTTGTCATGGGCTGCGGTCGTTACCTGGAAGAGTTGGACAATATGCGCCGGTACAGATCCGGTGCCATCATCACGTCTGCCAAATACTAAGCACAATCTTCTCCCCAAACACACAGCCGCCCATCCCTCAAAAAACAAATTTTGAAGGGACGCATTTTGCTCAAAAAACATTTTTCGCTCATACTCTTTGCCGTGTACACCTTCATCTGTTTGGCCTGCCTGTCCTGGTCAGCCGACACAGTTATTCGTGCACTCAAAATAAGCGCACGGCATCTCATCACGCCAGGCACAGACACCATTCTTTCCCGGATGGACCAAACCACCTCATTTGGCAAAAACATGGCCCAGCTCATACAGCTTGACAAAAAATACCGTGACATGGAACAAAGATGGCTCAAAAACCAAATCAGTGCCAGGAAACACCGCGAACTTTTGCAAGAAAACCAGCGCCTCACTGCCCACCTCAACATCAAGCCTCTCCCCTCATACACAACTCTCACTGCTCGCATATGGGCCCGGGATGCCAATGGTTGGTTTCACAGTGTGCTCATCAACCGCGGCCAAAAACACGATATCACTGTTTCCAATCCTGTCATTTGTATCCAAAACAACAAGGAAGTCCTGCTTGGCCAAATAAGTGAAGTCAATAAAAACACATCCAGGGCGC
>JANQER010000422.1 GCA_028278255.1 Elusimicrobiota bacterium
CTGCTCGTGCAAGCCGATGCCGAGGGATCTGCCCTCATCAGGTGTACAGTTTCGTGGCACACGGACTCTCGATACTATTATACTATTTTAAAAATGGAAAATGTTTTGTTGACATAAAGACAACAAACAAAACATATCTTAGCAACACCCTGTATTCTATTCTGCGGCAGGGATTTTGAGGAATCGGGTTTGTCCCGGGGTGAGTTTCACCTCTCTGTGAAAAAACTTGATGATAATGGGTTTTCGGCCTTTGTCTATGGCTTTGATAAACATGCCGCCTTTGGCAAATTCCAGCTCATACCACACTTTTCTGTGATACATTTTAAATGCCAGTCCTGCCCAGTGTGCCGGCAAATCAGGATAGATATGGGGCATTTTGCCGGACAAACTGATGCCGGCAAATCGGCGCACAATTAAATTCACTGTGCCGGCCATCACGCCGGTGTGAATGCCTTCCACAGTGGTGCCTCCCTGGGTGTCGTGCAAATCGCTCACCAAGGCTTCTATAAACCAGTCCCAAGTGGTCTGGTCATCATGAATAAATGTAGACACAATGGCATGCACCACTTTGCTCAAGGTGGAGCCATGGCTGGTCCGCCTTTCATAATATTCATAATTGTCACTTAACACCTTGCGCGGATCATCCATGCGGTATCCCAAATCATTGAAAATATGCATGACTTCTTTGGGCGTAAGTGTGAAAAACATCATGAGCACATCAGCCTGCTTGGCCACTTTGTAAGCATCCGGCGAGTCTCCTTCGCTTTTTAAGATCCGGTCCATGCGATGAATGTCCCCGTATTTCTTGCGGTACGCCTGCCAATCCAATTCTTTTAAATCTTTGTATCCGTCAAACTGGCTGATCACTGAGTCATTTAACATAACAATATTGATTTTTTTGGTCATTTCCTTCCATTTGTCAATTTCAGCCATGTCAAACCCGGTTTTGCTTTTGAGATGCATCAAGACTTTGGGCGGAAGGTCTAACAACATGTCCATGGTTTTTTCCAAAAGCCAGACCACCATAATGTTGGTATACGCATTGTCTTTTAAACCAGGCTCATGAACGTAAGGAAGCTTTTCATGAAACTCATCCGGCCCCATCACGCCCCCAATATGGTAACGCCCTGTGTGGTTATCGTATTTGGCAAAACTTGCCCAAAAGCGGGCTATTTCCAGCATCATTTCAGCGCCATATTGATGCAAAAAGTCATGATCGCCTGTATGCACAGCATATTTGAACACATTGTAAAAAATAGCAATGGACACATGTCTCTGACGGCGACTTAAATCAGGGTCCCAATTGCCGCTCTTGGGATTGTAATGAATTTCCTGCGTTTCTTCACGGCCGTCGTCAGCTGTCTGCCACGGGTACATGGCGCCTGAATGGCCATGCTGTTTGGCATAACGCCTGGCAGCATCCAAATGCCGGTAACGAAACATCAAGAGGGACTTGGCAATATCAGGAAAATGCCGGCTGTAAAAAGGCAAGATGAAGATCTCATCCCAAAAAATATGCCCTCTGTAAGCCTCGCCGTGCAGTCCTCTGGCCGGCATGCCTGCGTCAATTTTCTGATTGTGATGAGAAGCTGTCACCAGCAAATGATAAATGTGCAAACGCGTAATTTTTTGAACCAAACGATCGCCTTGAATCCGAATGTCCGCCTTGTCCCAAAGAGCGGCCCAGGCTCTTTTATGGGGTTTCAAAATAGATTGAATGTCTTTTACCCGGCTCACAGCTGCGATGGAAGATTTACGAGGGTCAGCCACGCCTGGATCCCGGGACGTATAAATCCCTGCTATTTTTTCAACACGATAGGTTATATTTTCTTTGGCCCAGAAGCTCAGTTCTTCATAAACAAAAGAATCTTCATTCAGCACCTGCTTTTGGACTCTTATTGATCGACCCTCTTCGCAAATACGGGTTTTAGCGCTCACGCAAATATGATGATTTGAGCGATTGGTCTTCATGTGAAGAAAAAGCCCTTGCCGGTGCGCGCCCTGCGCCACGCGAGCCAAATGTTTGGAGTTAAGCTGACGATACCGCGCCACGCCATCATTGATAACAGCGCCATCCAACGACGAACGCACTGTGATTTTTTCGGAATAATTAAGAGGTGTGATTTCATAAGAAATCGCACACATATGAGGGTCTGCCATGCTTGCAATTCTTTGCGAATGAATGCGCGTGAGACGTCCCAGCGCGTCTTTGCACACAAAAGACCTCTCCATAAGGCCTTCACGCATATTCAAGGATTGGGTGTAGCTCAATAAATTCATGCGCAAAGGACTGATATAATGACCATTTCCTAATTTAAAATCAATACGGGTCCAATTCGGACAATTCACTAAATCATTGTTATAAATTTTTCGTCCCTGAAAATCCGTGGGCACATTGTTATATATCCCTGCCATATAAGTGCCTGGATAATGATTATCAGAGGCACGTTCTCCCTCAAAACAACCCCGTGATGCCAAATACCCGTTGCCCACGCTTGTCAGGGTTTCCCGCAATTTTTCTTCTTTTTGACGGTAAACGCTGTAACGGATTTCCCAGTTGTCCTTTTCAATCCCTTTATCGAACCACTCTTCCACCATGGATAAATTGATCTCTGACAAATCTTTCACCACAACATCTGCGCCGTTCTGTGTCAGCAATTCGCCATTGATGTTTCGGGCCACACCCAACACCAAACCAAAATTTCCATTTCTTCCAGCCTGCACCCCTGAAATGGCATCCTCCACCACCACACATTCTCTTGGAAACAGCCCCAGGTTGGCGGCAGCTGTCACAAAAATATCCGGCGCAGGCTTGCCTTTAAGCTTTAACCCAAGCGATATCTCACCATCCACGCGTGTTTCAAACAAATCCTCCAGATGAGCCAATTCCAAAATCAATTTACAATTCTTACTTGAAGAAGCAACCCCCACCCGGACCCCTCTTTTTTTCAGCTCTTTAATAAATCGGACTGAGCTGTCAAACACATTGGGCCCCTCCTGAAGCAGCATATCCTGAAAATCAAGATTTTTGCGGTTCCCCAGCCCGCAGACAGTGTCCTGTTCCGGCGAGTCATCAAATTCCCCATACGGGATTTCAATTTTCCTGGATTCTAAAAATGACTTAACGCCTTCAGCGCGGGGTTTGCCGTCCACATACCGCAAGTAATCCCTTTCCCGATCAAAAGCCACATATCTTTTGCCTTCATTCTCTGCGGCCTTCTTTAAATACGTGTTAAAAGTTTTTTCCCATGCCATGGCATGCACACGGGCTGTCTTGGTGATCACACCATCTAAATCAAATACCACGCCTTTACATTTAATCGCTGCCATAAATTAACCCCTTCGTTAGAGAATAAATCCAAAGTTCAAAATCCAAAACAACATCAAAAAAAGAATGGCCTCTTCGGAGGCAGCGAAACAGCATAAAAATCGCTTATATTTTTTACTTTGGATTTTGAACTTTGAGCTTTGAACTTCATTTTACAGTGATCCCAACATCGTCACCAGGATATCCGGCTCCGGCACAATCAACGAGTTTGAACAAAGACTCCTGACCTTTTCGGCCAGGTTATTGTCTTTGGTCACAAACACAGCCCAAGTGTCTGGTGTTTTGGCCAGGGCAGCCTCCAGTAAAGGGAGATCAGATGAAGTGTCCCCGCAAACGAGATGCGGCCCTTTGGCCATGCGAAACCCCAATTCCTTGTCTAAAAATCTGACCCCATCCGCCTTGTTAAAATCCGAAAGACCTTTGCTTGTATGAGAGACTGTTAAAATGATTTCAATATCCAGGCCTGTGTCTTCGATTCTTAAACTTTCATTCATCGGATCAATTTCTCTTACAATTCTTTTGACCATGCGGAGAAAACCCCTGGATTCTTCTTCAGACGCAGATCCGCTGATGTCTTGGCGGGCTATGGTGGTTTGACCGAATTTTTTCTGGAACCCGGACCCAATCAAAAAAAACTTTTCATAATTTTGATTCTCCGCCAACAAATCTATTCGGCGGTTCAGCTCATCCATCAATCTTTGTTTCTTGGATTCAATGGGAAAAGCACGGCGCTTCCCACGCAAATCAACAAATTCCCGTCCTTTGGAAGCGGCATAAACCACGGTTTTTTCAGGCATTACACTGACGTCGAGCAATCCAGGGCCTTGAAGCGGCGCTGAGGTAACAATAACAGGGTTTTTGGTTTTCTTTTTTGCGAAACGGGTGAGAAAGATGGCATTGTAAATGGATTGAACAGACGATTGATACCGGCCGCAATAATTATTCACTGTGCCGTCGCGGTCCGTGATGAAACAATTGAATGTCAGATGTTGAAGCTTTTCTATGCATTTGCTTGTTTCTGACCGAAAACCCGGATGAATGTCTTCCAAATATTGAAGCAGCGCCTCCTCACCTTTTTCCAAATAAATAATATCTTTTTTCAATTCTGCCACTTCATAGGACAAATCCACCTTGATTCTTTTGACCTGATCAATGGTCATAACCACCTGCCCCCCCTCATGAGGCATGGCCTGAAAACACGCCAAGACCGCTTTTAAAGAATCCAGGCAATCCGGGCCGGGATCATTGCGCCGGAGGATTGACTGGACAGCCTGAAAACGCACATCCCGCGTATGCGCCATCAATTCATAAAATTGCTTCAATGTGCTGATCACTTGTACATTCACAAAGAATATCTTCCCTTGACTAAGTATAAAAGATTTAATATTAATTTGACTTGGGCAACTTGTAAATTATACTTTACTTTAAAAAAAATTCAAAGAAAATCAGGAGAAAAAAGATGACAAAACCGATGGTGTCCGTGATTATGGGAAGCAAATCCGACTGGGAAATTATGCAGCACACAAAAGAAACCCTCAATAAATTCGGGGTATCGCACGAATGCAAAGTGCTTTCAGCGCATCGCACGCCTGCTGAAACATCACAATATGCATCAAAAGCCGCTGCGCAAGGGATTGAAGTCATTATTGCCGCTGCCGGCGGGGCCGCTCACTTGGCAGGCGTGATTGCCGGCCATACCACCTTACCTGTCTTAGGCGTACCCATGGAGAGCAAAAGCCTGAAAGGGTTGGATTCTCTTCTTTCAATCGTTCAAATGCCGGCAGGTATTCCAGTGGGCACACTGGCCATTGGCAAAGCCGGTGCTGTGAATGCAGCCCTTTTTGCCATTGCCATTTTGGCCAACAAATACCCTGAATTCGGGAAAAAACTGGCGGACTTCCGCAAAGAACAAGCGGAGAAAATACTCAACGAAAAATTGCCTTAAGCCATTGAACCGCAAAGCGTGATTTTATGGTAAAGGCCGCACTGCGCGCCCTCTCAAAGATCAACCACAGAGCGCACAGAGCACACAGAGAAAATATCTTTAGGCGAAAATACAAAAATTTTTTCCCCTTAAAAAGTCTTTCTCTTTTTCTCTGTGTGCTCTGTGGTTGAAAGTTATTCTTTTTGATCGGATTCGTCGCCGGTGCGGGCAGGAAGTTTGACAAAAAACTCTGTGTGGCCTTCTTGACTCTCAAAATTAATCAATCCGGAATGCTTCTTGACGATTTCGTACACCAAACTCAAACCCAAGCCTGTGCCCCTGCCCACAGGTTTGGTGGTGAAAAACGGCTCAAACATTTTTTCCCTGACCTCTTGAGACATGCCAGTGCCTGTGTCTTCCACACGCAAAACCACCCAGGACCGGATCCCTTCATTCACAAGTTCTGTTTTAACAGTCAACACCCCGCCATCAGGCATAGCGTCAAAGGAATTGGTGGCCAGATTAATCACAATCTGCTGAATTTGATTTTTGCTCCCCAAGACACGAGGCAGTCCATCCGCCAATTTTGTTTCCAGCTCCACTTTGGACATTTTGGACTGCGCCCGAATCAATGACAGAGCGCCCATCACTGTTTGATTCATATCAATAGGCCCTTGATCTGTTGTGGTGGACCGTGAAAACGTCAAAAGGTCCTGCACCAGGTTTTTACACCGCACAGCTTCACGTTCAATGGATTTCAAAGGATAATCAAGCGGGTCATCAGATTTTAACCGGCGGATAGCCCCCTGAGAAAACCCCAGAATAACGCCTAAGGGATTATTGATTTCATGGGCTACCCCAGCGGCCAGCTGCCCCATGGCGGACAGCTTTTCGGTCCGCAGCATGCGTGATTCCATTTTTTTGCGTTCTGATATATCCGTCATAGCGCCAATCACGCGCACAGGACTGTCTTTGTCATCGCGAATCACATAAGCCCGGTTATAAACAATAACATAAGAACCATCCGCTCTGAGAAACTTGTATTCTGCCGACCACAATTGCCCATTGCTGGCAATCACGGTTTTAAGAGAATCCACAATCCGCTTCCGGTCTTCAGGATGAACATGCTCCTCCCACCAGGAAATGTCGCCTTTGACATCATCTCTTTGATAATTCAAAAAGTTCACAATCCCTTCGCTCCACCACACATTGTTTGTCTTCAAATCCCAATCCCAAACAGTGTCATTGGTGGCCATGGAAACAAACTTGAACCTTTCTTCGCTTTTGCGCAAAGATTCTTTCAGGTCATTTATTTCTCTATTGGCGGAAGATTCTTTTTTCATATGGTATTCCCAATATTCAGAAAGACATACGAGCGTTCTACCCTTCAAGATGCTATTCAAATAAAAATTCACTCTCTGCTCAATAAACTTGGTTTTTATTCTTTTTGGAATTTATTTATTTGCCTGGCGATTGTGTCTTGGTAAAGGCAATACTTATATATAACTGATTTTTGACAGGTTATCAAGGGTGCAAGTAATACAACTATTACAAAAGTTACAACTCTACTTTGTTTTCCACAGCATTCAATACAATATCCGGCGTGATAATGGCAGGCAATATAACGGGCGCTTGATTGTTTTGACCGTAAAAAACATACAAAGGAACACCGCTCCGCCCGAATTGCTGAAGAGCGCGCGTTATTTTTTCATCATAGGAAGTCCAATCAGCTTTCAGAGTAACAATCCCCAATTCCTGAAAACGCTGCACAACACGCGAAGAATGCAGCACCACGCGCTCATTCACCTGGCAGGTCAAACACCAGGCTGCTGTAAAATCCACAAACACAGGCTTATTTTGTTTTCTCAGCTCTTCCACCCGCTCCTGTGTATATGGCTCCCACGCAAGGGGGTCTTTCCCCTGCATGTGTTCCCGGGTGCTTTTTGCCTGCGAAAGATTCCAGGCAATCCAAAAGCCGCCAATGCCCATTAATCCCAATGAAAAAGCCAAAGCCAAAAAACGCGTGCGCCTGCTGGCCAAAGGAGACCCCCAATGCCCCATGACCCAAGCACTGCCGCCGATCAATACAAGCGCCACAAAAAGCACACCCAATGCCGTCATATTTGTCTGTCGGCCAAACACCCAAACGAGCCAAAACAACGTCCCCATGAACAAAAAACCAAAAAAACGTTTTAAACCAATCATCCATGGACCTGGTTTGGGAATAAACCTCAATAAACCGGGTGAAAAAGAGAGTGTCAGGTAAGGAAATGCCATGCCCATGCCCAAAAAAGTAAATATCAACAAAGAAAGTCCCATGGATTGTGAAAGCCCAAAGCCAACAGCTGACCCCATAAAAGGCGCTGTACACGGCGTGGCCACAACAGTGGCCAGCACCCCGCTCAAAAAAGCGCCCCAAGCGCCTGTTTGTGAGGATGACAATCTGCCCAAACCAATAAAAGACGTTCCAATTTCAAACACGCCAAAAAGATTTAAAGCAAAAAAGAAAAACAAACAACACAAAAACGCCACAAAAACCGGCGACTGCAGTTGAAATCCCCAGCCAATATGCTGACCGGTCAAACGCAGCACAATCAAAAGACCTGCCAAGACCCAAAAAGAAACCAACACACCAAGAAAAAACAAAACACCTTGTTTGCGGACCTCGCTTTTGTCCCCAGCACTGTGCGCCACAAAACCCAGAATTTTCAAAGACAGCACAGGCAAAACACACGGCATGAGATTTAGAAGGAGTCCGCCGATAAAGGCAAACAAAAGCGCTGCCACCCAAGTCATAGAGGCAGCCGGCGCCTGGGAAGGGCTCAAAGGGATTTTCACGTATAGACCTTTCTCAGACCCCTGGCCGCGCCAGCCGCTTTGAGACACCAGCACGCCTGACAGAGCTGTGAGCGGATCTGTTAATTCTTTGGATATATCAAACACAAGCTCATATTGATTAACAGATGACAAAAATGCCTGGGTCAATTGTTCGTCAACAACCCCGGGTCTTTCTGAAAAGAAATGAAGATCCTCTATTTTTCCTTTGAACCATTCAGGCGGGACAATGGACATCTGCACCTTGCTGTTTTTTTGAACAGCGCTCACTTGCCATTCAGAATCAGTGAGAGGAATAAGGGAACGCGCGCGCGCAAACAAAGCAGCCTGAGCTGGTGCAGGCGCAGCTGCCATTCTTTTGACAGGAAGTTTAATCTGAACAGAGGAAAATTGCGGGACACAGATGTGCGCGCATTCCATCCAATCCACACGCGCAGACAAAACAATTGTGTCCCCTGCTTGAAGGGACTGAGGCGCGGATATTTTTAACAACAGCCACGCCTCTTTGTGATAACCATAACTGACCAGAGGCGGGGTCTCTATTCTTTCCGGATAAGGCCACAAAACAGGTCCGGCCTGAAACCCTTCTGGCAGCTGCCATTCAACCTTGACCGGCAGACCGGAATCTCCCGGGTTTTTCCAATACACGTGCCAGCCGTCATCAATCGTCAAACGTACAGCCACATCAAAAGAAGCCCCAGGCTGAATGCTTTGCACCTCAGCCACCAAATCAGCCTGCACATGCGCTTCTTCAGAAGAGCATAAGCCAATTCCACCTATCACCAAAAAAGCAGAAATAAAAATATTTTTCATGATTTGAACACTAATAAATGGCAAGACCACAGACAAAAAATGCGAGACGTAAAAACGCTCTGCAGAACTTATACAAACTTAATCACTGCCTATTGTGTTTCATTTATATTTGCTTTTGCCTCTGGTCTGTGGTCTATGGTCTTCGGTCTTTTGTCTAGAATTTATA
Source organism: Elusimicrobiota bacterium (assembly GCA_028278255.1). Classification (GTDB taxonomy): domain Bacteria; phylum Elusimicrobiota; class Elusimicrobia; order FEN-1173; family FEN-1173; genus JANQER01. Next base: position 9,067 of record JANQER010000422.1, read on the forward strand.
AGACACGGTTCCCACCCAGCGGGCGCGCATAATCTCACCGGCTTCGCCCACATAGAGGCCCTGGGAAGGTAAAATTTGATAATGCTTATGATTGGCCACGTTGTAACCGCTCAAACCGGCTTCCCAACCCTCCCAAGAGCCTTTAAACCGATAGCTGGCGTAAACATTCATAATGGCATAATCATCCACCCGGATGTATTGGGTCGGCGTGGCTGACGGAGACAATTCCCCGTAAGTCTCATCAACCCAGTGAACCATCACGGAAAAAGTCAGGCGATCGGTTTTACCGCGCAAACCGGCATTGACTTTCCATTTGGGAGATTCCCGCGACATATCACGGCCGGACACATCATTGTCCACGCTCAAATTCTGATAAGACGCATTGGCAAACACAGACACATTTCTAAAAAGCCTGGCGTCTGCGCCAAACTCGCTCCCCCACGCTGACACCACGCCATAAGCATCTGAAAAAGTCGCTCTCATGTTCAGCACAGGCGGCACAGACGGGGCTGTGACCTGAAAAGGCGAGAGCTCAATCAAATTCTTTAATTTATAATGAAAACCAGCCGCCTTGGTCTTGACACGTCCCCATTTCCCATGATGAACCAGCTCATACAGTACAATCCTTTCAGGGGCCATCTCCTTGTTCCCGGTGATCAAAGTGTCCAATGTGGTGTAAGGTGGATTATTGATCGGAGATCTATTGGGAAGTTGCAAATAAGAGTCAAGAAGAGTGGGGTTTTTAAAAGCAGACCCAATGGAAAAGCGGACGGTCTGATTTTGCCCGGGCGAAAAAATCACGCTTCCTCTGGGAGAAAACATCATCGGTGTCAGCGGATGCCTGTCCAAACGGCCGCTCACAACAACAGCCCATAAATCCGCCGGCCTCCATTCATTCTCGAAAAACAAGGCCCACAAATCCTGGCTGATTTCACCGGGCGGGAACATGCGGGATTCCAACGTGTTTCTGCGGTAACTTCCTCCCATGACCAAATAGTGGCCGCCGGGGAGTGACAAAGAGTGCTCCACCTGAACGTCATAAGCGTCAGAGTCAAGATTGGGATTATTAAGAGCGCTGAAA
>JANQER010000293.1 GCA_028278255.1 Elusimicrobiota bacterium
AAAAAACTATTCCCTGCAGGATAATTGTTTCAAAGAGCCCGATAAATCGGGCAACTACAAGAAAAACAAAATGCATTTATTCAATCTGATGCAGATAACGTACAGTGTTTTATCCCTTGTGCGGAGCCATGAGGGATAAAACAGGTTGAACCAAACCGCTCCGCCAGGCACGGGATAAACTTTAATGCTCATTTAAGTCTCTATGGGAATTCTATCCTGTGAATGGCAGGAAGTCAATGACAAAAAATGACGAAAAAAGGAGGGATAAAAACCTTTTGGAAAGACAAAAAGTGCCTTTTGGATAATCGAAATAAGAATCTTAAATTTAAACGGTGACTCATAGGGGGCCCCTTCAGATCCAACCGTCAATTTTATGGGCAAAAGGGCAGAGAACAGCCTTCCCCTTTGGGCCCCTGTTTGTTTTTCCAATAAAAGCCACGTAGCGTTCTATAAAACTCATGAAGAATCCCAAATTGTTTGTCTGGGAAGCTCTGCCACAACATACATTCTGCCTTGTGGACATATAGGACAGCGCGTGATATCGTTTCCTGTCAAGTCTTTTAAAAGCTCAACAAAAGGTGTCTTTTCTGGTTTTGGGATGTCAGGGGATAATCCCAAAAGCTGCCGGCAACGGGCCAAGTCTTTTGATTTGGTTTTATTGGCTAAGAACCCGAAATGACGAATACGGACATAAGAGCTGGGCAAACAATGGAGCAGAAAACGACGGATGAATTCATGAGCTGATAAGGACATAATTTTTTTCTGGTTCCTATCTTTACTGTCCCTATAAACAAAAGAGACTTGCCCCTGATCAATAGACATGATCCTGTCATTGGACAAAGCCACGCGATGCGTGTATCGCGCCAAATACCCTAGAACCCTATGGGGACCAGCAAATCCAGTTTTTGAATAAACCATCCATTGTTTTTGAAACAGTTGGCTGATGAAAACCGCAAAATCAACTGGTTTTGATAACCCCATTGTTCGGCCTGGGAAAGACAATCTTTTCTTTTGATAGGCTGATTGTAAAGCGCCCAGAAACTTAGCCCGAAACACTCGGGACAAAACTTTCACAGGAAACAAGAAATTCTTTCTGGCATGAACCCATTGTTTGCCATTGACTGTATCAGCCAAAGCGCCAGCCGGAATCGCGCAATGCAAATGAATATGATCATTCAATGTCTGATCCCAGGTGTGCAGAATAGCCGTTATCCCAATTTTACCACCCAATCCTCTTTTGGTATGAGCGGCAAACTTTTGAAGGGTCTGATTGGCTGATTGAAGCAAAATGTCATACAGGACTTTCTTGTTACAAAGCGCCAATGGGTTCAGCTTATGAGGGATAGTGAATACCACATGAAAATAAGAAACAGGCAATTGTTCCGCTTCCCTGGCTTTGAGCCATCTGGCCTTGGTCAAGGTCTGGCACTTGGGACAATGCCTGTTCCGACAGCTATTATAAGCCTGCTGAACATACCCACATGAATGGCATTGTTCTATATGGCCACCCAATAAGGCTGTGCGGCAGGCTTCAATAGAATGCATGATTTTTTTATGGGACAAAGGCAGAACACAGGATTGGCTGTATGATTTTCCATAAACACGAAAAACATCTGCCACTTCCCATTTTGGTTTATTGGGTTTAATCTGTTTTTGATGGATTAAATGTGAATGTGCCGTTGCCCCTGTTTTGATAACAGGAACCACAATGAGCAGCCCAATCTTTAAATCGCAGGTAAAACAGAGACCCTTAAACGATCCAAAGGATTTGGCGTGGCTTCCAAACGCTGTTGCGTCACCTGCATATACCGAGCTGTGGTTTCCATATATTTATGACCCATCAGTTTTTGGATGGTCCGCACATCCACATTGGATTCCAGCAGATGCGTGGCAAAGGCATGTCGCAACATATGGATGCCACCCTGTTTTTTAATTCCAGCCAGTCTTTTGGTCGCTGTAAAGGCTTTTTGAGCACAGGTGGGATTGATGGGGCGTGAGCCTCTTTGCCCGGGGAACAGCCAATGACTGGGACGAAAAAGTTTCCAATAGCTTCGCAGTTCTTCTAATAATCTTTTTGATAGAACCGTATATCTGTCTTTACACCCCTTCCCTTGATGCACACGAATCATCATGCGCTGGCTGTCAATGTCTGATACTTTTAGTTGAATCACTTCGCTTAAACGCAGTCCACCTGAATAGGTGAGCATCAATAACATCCGATATTTGGGATTTGATGCACAGGAAAACAGCTTTTCCAATTCCATAGGACTTAAGATTTCTGGGAGTTTTTGCGCGTGTTTTCGTCTGGGCAGAGAGAAATGACTTTGTGTTTTACCCAGCGTGTTTTGGTAGAAGAATTCCAGACCTGAGGCTATTTGATCACAGGTGCTCCAGGACAGTTTTCGTCTGTTCAACAGGCCAACTATGTAGTCTTGAATCTGTGCCTCTTTTATTTGGTCTGGGGATTGGTTATAATGTTGAGCAAGGCCATAGACCGCACGCAGGTAAGCTTCTTGGGTCTTTGGCGCCAGCCGTCGCAGTTGCATATCACGTATCATTTTTTGACGTAGCAGTGTCATAATAATATCTCCTTTGATTATGTAAATAATCCTCTGGATAATCGCTAGAGACGATTATTCAGAGGGAGATATTATTATAACTCTTCCCTTAAAACTTCTTCCATCATTTTTGTTTTGATTTTTGTTCTCAGGCGGGTGACTACCGCGGAGCGGTTTGGTTCAACATGTATTAGACAGAATTATTTCTGCCTTATAAGACAGAACACAGACGAGCTTACGTCTTATAAGGCAGAAAGTTTTCAGGTTTGTTACGCGTACCAAGTATAATACCTGTCCAGTGGAAAGACAATGGCAAAATACAAATGTGAAAACACAAAAAAGGCCTTGAAATGCCATGCTTATGCATAGCGTAATTGATTTATCTTATTATTGAAATGATGGGGAACATCCTGCCATTGATTCAATTCACAAAGATATCTCTGAACGAAAAGAGATTATAATTTTCAACATGACCTGTGGTTGAGTCAGGGATCCAGGTCAATGCGTTCTATTGTTCTGTAAAAGTACCCCAAATTTCTTTTGGGGTTGTCAGGGTTTTTGTCTTTGATGATTTTGGCAGCTTTTTGTATGCGGACAAGGCTGTATTTGTCTTCCAGTCTAATAAATTTCTCCACAGCATCAATGTTTGAATCCTCATAAACCAAAGCAGCCCATTGTTTGGCTCTCTGATATTTCTCTTTCCCATGTTTCTTCTTAAGCTTAGAAAATCTGTGATGCAGGGCTTTTGGATCATACAGCAAATTGGAATAATACACATTGGGTTTTCTGGAGCTTGTGGGATTTTTTGGCAGTTCTCCATATTGCACTTCAAGCAAGTTGGCACGCTTTAATTCAGTCACACCCTTATGAATGAACCATTTGGAACAATGATAAAGGTTTTTAAGAGATTCTCCTGACAAGCACCAGTTCCCTTTTGCAGACAGCAAAGAATGATGCTGATCAATTAAATAAAACACTTTGCCTGCAAATCCCAGTTCTCTGTTCCAGCCAAAAGTCCAATATTGCATAGGCATTCGATTTGTCTCTGGTTTTAGTTCTTGATCAGGCGCTTCTAAATCCATTAAGCGAATCGCATAATCTTTTGCATATTCTTTAGAAAAGTCTATGAGCTTGTAATTGTTTTTAAGTTTTCTCAGCACTTTGATTATTTGCCTCCGATAACCAGTCCTGGACATATGGCTGATTCCCAGCTGCACAGCAAGCGCATGAAAATCAAGTCTAAAATTTGCATTGTTTTTAACAGCGGACTCTCTGATCAAGTATAAATACACATCAAAAGCACGCTGATCATTTCGAGTGATCATGCGTCCCATAAGCCTGGGGTTGGTCATAAACGCATAGGGAATATAAACAACAGACACTTTCTCAGATTCAGGCTGTGTTTTAATGCTTTGAAAACCCTTAAGGATTTTTTGCGCCATATCTGCGCTTCTGATGAACACATTGGCTTCATAATTGTCATGAAATGCTGCTTGGGTCCAATTGGAGGATCCCAAAACAATGGTTTCCTTGTCAATCACAATGCATTTGGCATGCATGTAAGTTGTGGCAGAATCAAACATGACATTGACATTGTTTCTTTTCAAATAGTCATAAGCATATTGATTTTTACCTTGTACGGCCCAAACACGCTCAGGCACACCATCTGCAAAATGAATATTTTGATCCAAGATCACCTGCACACTGACCCCGCGTTTTCTGGCCTCAATCAATGCCTCAGCCATTTGAAATGTCAGGGAGTCAGGATGCTGTGGATACAAAACAAAAGAATACATGCACACATGAATGCAAGACTTGGCTTTTTGAATGGCATTCTGAACAATGTGAAAGTATTCTCTGGGGGGGATATAACGCACTTGAGCGCCATAGGAATGGCTAGCCCATGCACAGGCCAATAAAAAAAACACGATTTTCGCAGTTTTCCGTACAGTCATCCTGCTTATTATACATTTTGACTCCGGGTTGAACATCCCCAGGATTAACTCAAAAAATTTGGGTTAATCCCAGATAAGCGTAGTTGCCCGATTTATCGGGCTCTTTAAGGCAAATAAATGCGTTAAAAGCGCCCCA
>JANQER010000029.1 GCA_028278255.1 Elusimicrobiota bacterium
TCCATCGGCATCCCCCGCTGCCGCAGGAGTAGACATGACCACGCCTTTCTCTTGCGCCTCACAAAAATCGACCCATAGACAAAAAACAAAAACACTGAATAAACATCCCGCCATTTTCTTCATTTTAACTCCCCTTTTTATAAAATTCCAAGTTCCAAGATACAATAACCAAATAAATTCCAAAATACAATAATCAAACAAACTTCAAAATTCCCTGGATTCAAGAATTTCTCTTTGCTCTATGCTCATTGCCCCTTGCCCTTCTCATTTTACCAATGACCAATTATGTCATTATATATCCACTTTTTCCAAATATTTTTTTCCCATCACAAAAGGGATGATGAATGCCGATAAATTCACCAGCGCCAATGCGCCTGCCACCCAAAGGACCACTGTGGCCGGCCACACAGCGGTTCTCCCGACGAGCATCCAATAATAAATTCTCATTAAAACCGCTTCCAGCACCAAAGTAAGCCCCACATAAAAAAGAGCACTGATCATATAAAAAAGTCCGCCCGGAGAAGTCTCAATCTGTGCCACATTTTCCACGTGAAACCGCGGGAAAAGAGAGCCAAACCCTATGCCCATGCCTGTCAGCGTAAAAGCCATCATAAAAACCGTGCCATAAGAAAGCCAATGAATAAAAGCATCAGCCTCCAGCAGCCAGTTGGACACCCAGGCCAGCAACAGCCCGGTCAACACCAAAGGCAAAAACCCTGACAAAAATTTTCCCCACAAAATATGCCACAGGCTTAGCGGGGCTGCACGAATGGCCCACCAGGATTTTCCTTCCAAACTCACAGCCGGGAACACAAAACGCAGCGCCACTGACGCCAGAACAAAACCCATCATGCCGATATTCAAAAAAGAGATCAAGCCTTTCAAATACGGAGTGTCCAAAGGAAGCTTATGAATACTCACAAGATACACAGCCACCAAAGACAACAGCAAAAGAAGCTGCGTCCATTGGCTGGCATCACGTGAAAAAATAAGCGCGTCCTTCCCCAGCAAAGCCCGAAAATGCCGCCCCAGGAAAGAAGGAATCCAGACCCATTCCCTGCCCAAAGCAATGGCCTTCCGCCCACGGGGAGACTCCTGGGCAGCGGCCCACCCGCTGTAATACATTTTCTCTGCAAAAAAAACCACTATGGCCCCGGCCAATAAAACAGCCCCGAACAAAAGGCCACCGTAACCCACCACATCCATTTTCCTTTCAGCCACAAAGGCCATCACAGCTGATGCCATCCACCAGGAAGGCAAATACGGTGCAGTGGGCGCCTCGAGCAAAGCCACATACTGAAGAAGCACTTCAAAACTATCTGCGCGCACCAGTTTTTCAGGCCCAAGCCACCGGACAAGAACAAACAATCCGCCGCCCACAAGAATCCCCATCACCAGCAAAACTTCACGCACGCGCCTGGCAGAAAACAGACACATCAGAACCAGACTCACCCCAATCCCGATCACACAAGCCACACCCACAAACGGGACTGACAGAACAGCCAAAAGTCCGTAAAAATCCTTTCCCAGATCATACACATGCCCGAATGCGCCCAAAAACGGAAAAATCGCCAAAACCACCATCCAGGACGAAAAGACAGATGTCTCCAAAGATTTAAACATAAAAACACTTCGAAAAGACAAAGGACTGTGAAACAAAATGGGCAAATCTTTTGCAAAAAAAAGCGTGGTCAAAGAAGCCAATGTGCTTGAAAAAATAATCATTAAAAAAGTTGTTAAAAAAACCATGGCCATTAGTTTCAAAGACAAAAGACTTCCCACGATTTGCACGGATTTCACTTCCCACAAAACCCGGATAAAGCCCCAATACAAAAACAATAAAAAAAATGCACCCATAAAACCAAACCCCAAAACCTTGAACACTTCGCCGTACGTCATGCGGGCGAGCCAATTCTTCAACATAAGGGCTTTGGCTTTTAGAAGAATAATCATTGATTGGTCTATTTCCTTTTTGACAAAGCGCTTGTCAGATTCCTCTGAATCAGCTCTGAATCGGGCTGAATGTCCAAAGCTTTCTGAAAGTGCCAAATGGCTTGCTCTGTCAACCCTTCCTTCAACAAAAATTGTCCGAAATTGTTATACGCTTGATAATGATTCGGGTTGACCCAAATCGTTTTTCTATAATATTCAGCGCCTTTTTTCTTCTTTCCCATCAGGGACAGGGCATATCCCATATGAAACATGGCCTCATCCAGCAGGGGATTAATGCTCAATGCTTTTTGATAATGATCACACGCTTCATCCAAACGGGATTGGATGATCATCTCGTGCCCCATATTCAGATGCGCCACCCCGGAATCAGGGCCGGCTTCAAGCACGCGTGCCCAAAGCAGCTCATTGCTTTGCCAATGCTGCTGCTGATGCCAGGTCGCAATCCCCAATCCTGCGGCCACGGACAAAACAACCGCCCACAGCGCCCCTTCCAAAACCACTCGCCGGCTCAAACGTTTTATCATATCCCGAACCGCCACAATCCCTCCGCCCGCCAAAACAGCCCAAACCATACAAGCCAAATAACTGTACCGGTCCGCCACAATCTGCCGCCCGCTCTGAAAAAAACCAAGCGTCGGAAACAAAAGCCCCAAATAACTGAACCACACCACAATCCCGGCCGGCCACCTGCGATAGCTGTATAAAACCAAACAAGTCACACCAAGCACAAAAAGAGCATTCAACACCCACAATGAATCATAAATATTCGAAAAAATGGACAGCTCATACAAAGGGACCAATCCATGAGGCGCCAATGTTTTCTTAAAATAAAACACAATCCCAAAAACAATTTGTAAAAATCTTTCGCCATAGCCATGACCTTCAATTGAAAAAGCAGCCTGTGCCTGGGACTGCGCCAAAGCCCCGATGCAGGCAAAAACAAATGACAAAAGCAAAAAAGGGGCTTTTTCCCTCAAAGAATCAACAAATGAAATTCCCTCTCCTTCACCACGGCCATACCAACGCTTGACCCGCTGAAGAGGATAAAAATCCAACAACAATAACACCAGCGGAAAAGCCATTGCGCTTGCTTTTGACAACAAGGACAAAGCAAACAAAAACAAAGGAAGCGCCTGCCAACGCCTCTTCAACACACCAGCCCCAGCAACAAATGACTTCAAATAAACATAAAGGCTCAGCAAAACAAAAAAACCAGCCAAAAGGCCGCGCCGTTCCGTGATCCAGACAACAGTCTCAACTCTTAAGGGATGAACAGCAAACAGCACAGCCGCACACCCGGAAGCCAATAAAATCACTGCATCATTTTTGCGCTCTTTAAAAGCCAACCCTATCAACTGAGACGACACCCCATAAAACAAAACAGCATTCAGTGTATGAAGAACAAGATTGGTCAAATGAAAGCCGGCCGGGCTCAAACCCCACAGATAATAATCAAGCGCCCAAGACATCCATGACAAAGGCGCATAATGTCCGATATAAAAAGTCGTCCAAAACCACCGCAGGCTTGCCCATCCCCATCCGGGGTGGTCCACAATTTTTGACACAATGCCGATATCGTCCCAGAGAAACCCAGTGGACAAAGCAGGCAGGAACACAACAGAACAAATCAGCCCCATAAAAACAGGCGCCAGCCAAAACATTCTGTCTCTCAAATAACACAAAAAGGTTCTCATCATCAACATCTCATATTCCCGCTGGTCAGTTTCAAAAAAACATCCTCCAGATTCCCATCCAAATTGGCTTTTGCGCGCAAATCTTCTTTGGTCCCCAAAAGGGTCAAGAGCCCGTTTTGCACAATGCCAATGCGGTGGCAAAGCTTCTCTGCAATTTCCAGCACATGTGTGCACATAAAAATAGTGGTCCCTTTTTGTGAAAGCTCTTGAAAAATGTTTTTCACCAAACGCGCGCTTTTGGGGTCCAGTCCGACCATGGGTTCATCAAGAAACAAAACCCGCGGCTGATGAAGCAAGACCGCTGACAAAACAAGCTTTTGCCGCATGCCATGGGAATAAGACTCCACCACTTCTCCTCCCCACGACGCCAGCTCAAACAT
>JANQER010000045.1 GCA_028278255.1 Elusimicrobiota bacterium
TGGACCAATCCCCCCCGCCGACTCAAAGATGTCATGATACTGCCTTGGCAAGAATTCCTAAACCAACTATGGCACGGCACAGGTCTATAGAGGACACTGTGTTTAGCATTAAATTGTATGCCCAAAATGTTTTTGAGCTGTTTATCCTTCTTGGGAGATTAACATGCCTCATCACACACCCCAGTCAATACAACTGCTTGACTGCGAGTGCTCCCAGAGGCCCATTACATATCTAAAGTATGACTTTATTTATGTAATTTGATGGATCATTTTTGATGATGTTGTTTTAAACGCGCCTATTAATGATGACAATGATTTTGGTTGTCATAGGGAACGGTCGCGACCGTCCCCTACAGCATTGGATTGGATTACGGTTTTTACGATGAGCAAGGAACGCCACCATCACTCCAAAGAATATATCAATCCAAAGCATAAAGATTTCATGCCCACCTATAAAACATGAACCTATAACATCCTCCATGCCAACAACAAAATCAGCCTCACGTTTTATGCGTCGGCTGGATTGAATTTTTATAGATTAATCAAATTATCAATATCCTGCTCCCAATTGATTGGGTTGTATACAATGTATTTACGGATCGTGTTCAACGAGCGTAATGTTTGTTTACGATTAAAATGATGGTCTGTAGGGGCCAACGGCCGTTGGCCCGTTAAATAAGGCTGGCCGCCCGATACATCACGATTAATTGTTATTATTGCATGCAAATGATTTGGCATTATAATGTATTCATCCAAAGTTATTTCGTTTCGAATCATTTCAGAATGTTTTAATTCTTCATCAACGATCAAACCATTTACATTTAAATTTATTATGACATTGGTATTATTGGGCGGACAGCCGTCCGCCCCTACAATGATTTCACCAAAAATATTCTCCCGATTTATCGGGCTCTTTAAAACCAAATAAATGCGTTAAAAGCGCTCCATAAATGGAGCAACTACAAAAATCAGGCTCATCTAAACCGCATTGTGGCTAACCCAGGTCATGCGCTCCAGATTGTCTGAGATTAAAGCTGTGGCCAAGCGGTTAAAACACAGGGGTCGGCCCCTACGACATTCCTTTTCATCCGGGTTATGGATTTAGTTTCTGGCGGGCGGCGTTGGGGGTGAGTTCGTGGTATTTGAATCTGTAGAAACGGGCGTTGGGTTTGTGTGGGTCTGGGAGGGCTTCGTGGCGGAGTTCGTAGACTTTCATTTTGAGGACCGGGACTTCATTGAGATGCGCCACTTCGAATTCGCCGATGAAGTCATTGCCTTTGAGTTTTGTGCCTTTGTTGATGGACACTTCCATGACAACAAGATAGGGTTTGTTCCCCTTGCCCATGGATTGATGTACAGCCCATTCTTGGACAAATTCCAGGCTCAATGAGTTGGAGACAAAAGGAGATCCTTCCATGCCGCCTTCCACATGCGCGCGCAGGGCGATTTCCTGCGGCGTGCCTTTGATGTTATTGGCTTTGGCCCATTCTTGAATTTTGGCCATGTAATTGTCAAAAGCCGCTTGGTCTGGCATGCCGCTGCGCCGCGCGCGGGATTCCATGCGTCCTTTGAGCACCAGTTCAGCTGCTTGTGTTTCTGTTAAACCAAGCCCGCGGTATTCCACACGGGTTTTGCCAGGTGTGTTTTGCATAAGCGTCTTGGAATCCCGGGGTAATGTGGAACGGTTTTTAAGCAGATTCGTACGCAAAGACAGCATTTCTTTGGCAGCCAGACTGGGGAAACCATTGCCGCCCGGCAATGGCGGCGGGCCAGATCCTTTTGGGGACGATGTTGTTCCCGGCACCACATCATTGGGCGTGGACACACGAATCACGCGTTTGCCTTGCGGCGTGACTTCCGGCCAAGCCACACTGTATGACCATTTTTTCCCCAATGAATAGAATCCTGCGAGATCTGAATGCAAAACCCGCGGCACACCATCGACTTGTAAAACAGCCACCGGGCCTTTGGGGGACATGACTGTGACAGTGTTGTTCATATAATCCGCCAAATGCATGGCTGTTTGATCGGCAAATCTTTTTAAACTTGGCGCTTCCACGCCTGTGTTGCATGCTGAGAGTCTTAAGCGTTCACCATTCCAGCCTTTTTCTTTGACCAAAATACGGGCCAGTTTTTTTGGCGTGACTTGTCCATACCCTTTTAATTCCACTTTAATGGCCCATGACTGGGAAGGGCGTCTCAGACCATGAGTGATCAATGTGACTTCTTCCACCCCTTTTAAATCCACAGTGGCAATGTCTTTCATGGGCATTTTGGTTTGCATCATCATGTTCTGAGAAGCCTTGTTGACTTTTACATCCAGGTTGTTTCCGTTCAAGATCACACGTTCCAGTGGTTTGGCTGTGAGCGGGGTATAGCTTTTAGGCAATGGATCAGGCAAAAGCCCTTGGCTGACTTTTGTTTGCATGCGTTTGATGTTGGCGGCATCTGTTTTCAGATCCAATGCGTCTGTTTTGAGCGCTTTGGTTTTTTGTTCCAAAATGCGCAATTCCCCGCGCCTGGATTCTGCCATGCTGTCCAGTTTGTTGTAATGTTTCATGAGTTCCTGACGCACCACAGGGTCTTTGACCACGCGCGCGCCTCTTAATGTGGCATCTGCTTCGTATTCAAAGTAGGCAATTTCCCGCTGTAAGGCTTCCATGGGTGTTTTGGCGCCTTCACCTGACCAAGGCGGCTGCACCACTTTTCCTTTTTGCAGTGCATGTCCGTATTCATGCCCCATAAGCGCGCGCGCTGACATATTTTGTGCGCCGGATTCAAGGGCTTCCGGGGTAATGGAAATCTTTTTGGTGGCTGTGTCATACATGGCCCCGCCAGCGCCTTTGGTTTGGCGGTATAAATCTGTTCCTTTTTCCGCCACCTTGATCATGTCAGGCGGTATGCCTTGCTGCCGGGCAATGTCTCGGGCATAAGTTTCCAATGCGGGTAAAGCGGCTTTTTCAAAAGACACTGGCCTTAATCCTTCTCTGACAAACACTTGTCTGGCCAAAGCCAGCTGCCGGCCGTTTAACACACCGCCTTGGTTTTCCAAAACTTGTAAATTTGTTTTGCCTTTGATGTTTTTGGCCACATGACGCGCAATGCTTTTGGCCACAGGCGCAGGCGCGCCTTTGCGGATTAAATCCTGCGTCACAGCTTCCCGCACTTTGGCAGCATCCACTTTTCTGACAACTTGGTCATAGTATTTGGCTTCAAGCCCCATGGATTTCATGACTTGTGTCCGGGCTTCAGCAATCATTTTCTGTGTCACGACTTTCTTTTCCATCACAATGCGGCCGAATTTTTTCTGCGGATAAACAAATGTTTCTCCGGGTTTCATTTTGGCCATTTGTTTGAATCCTTCTAAAGGCATTTTGCCGCCGCGCCATTTTTGCCACATGGCCCCGCCTTTTTTCAGTAAGCCTCTGCCCAAAAGAGCAGTCATTGCCACGGCAAAACCAATGTCCACAATCCCGGTTTCTGGATCCTTGACCGCATTCTCAATGGCCTGAGGCCATAGCAGGATCAAGCCCTTTGCCATTTCTTCAACTGTGCCGATAACCAAGGCAGCGGGCATCAGCATAACGCCGTGCTTTTCGTACAGGTCTACCAATTGTTCTTTGGGCCGATCCAGTATGCCCCATGTCACAAAGAAAGAGGCAAAATCCGTGATATAAGAAGTGGTTTTTGAATCTGCTCTTTCAAGCACATCAGGCGTGAGTTTCGGATCAAAAGCCGCGCGTCTCAATTTATGCAAATTGGACTGGGCTTTGGTCATTTCCTTGTCTGAAAAATCAAAAACCGGAAACAACACATTGCCGACTTTGTCCATTCGTGCATTGATCCATTCATCCTGATTTTCGCCTGTCAATAATTCCATGACCCACCCTTGGGCCCGGGTTTCTGCTTCCATAAACGTGCCGATCACAGCCACGTCAGCACGGCCAATGGCAAATATAATATTTTTCCCATGTTCTTTCACAAAACGCTGCTGATCATTTCTTTTGGTTCTCACGGCCTGGCGCACAGCCGGGTCCACTGAACTGTCCATTATAGGCAAAGCGCCGGTAAACTGAAGGCCGTCCACACGTTCTTTGAGAAAATCAGCGGACAATTCCTCTGTCCAATACACGCCTTTATTGTCTTTAAAAACTTCCAATCCCAAATCTTTTTCCATCAAGCGGCCAGACCACCTTTCGACAGCTGCTGCGTCCCGGCTGTTCAATGACAGAGTCAATGTCATGCGGTCCATGGTTTCCACTTCCAGTTTCCCTTGAGCAGGTGAAAACCGGTAGCTCAATTGATTTTTATTTTCATCAAAGACTTCGCCATAACGCGTGATCAAAACAGCCGGGTAATTCATAGGCGGCATGCCTTTTTGCTCAATATTGACGTAAATTTGCAAACCTTCCTGCGTGCGCACAGCGCCTTTGTGCGGAATTTCAAATGACTCAGGAGACACCTTGAACAAGCCGGAAGACCCATTCTGAGACAAATGCACTTTTCCATAAGGCAGCTCAATCCCTTCGACAATACGAAATGAGGCTTTTTCAAAAGGCGCCATGTGTCCGCGTGACACTGACACACTGCCTTTGATTTGCACCAGGCTGCTTTTGTGATCCACACCCACAACCACAAACCGGCTTTCTTCTCCTCTGAAAACAGAAGAAGACCCTTTTTCCCCGGTCCCAGCGCCAACCATGCGCACAGCAAAATCACCACTCAGTTTGCCGGTGGGGATCAAGGCATTGCCTTCCACATTGATACTGACTTGGCCTTGGGCGTTCTGGCCTTTGCCTTTAAGAGTCACTTTTGCATTGGGCCGGTTGATCCAAGCGCTGGTGTGTTTGTCAGAAGGCGTGTCACTCATGACAGCGCCCATAAACACTGTGTTATTTAACCTGGCTGTGCCTTTGGAATAATCTATTTTTCCTGTTAATTCCACTTTGTCTGTGACTTTCATGGACAGGTTCTGTCCATCCATGGACACGCTCAAACGCTGCACCCGGATGGTAAAATCTTTGCCTGTCAGCTTGGTCACCCAGTATTTTTCAGCGCGTCCCTGGGCATTTTTGCCCACAAACCATTGTGTTCCTTTTTCCGCGTACAGCGTGCCCACAGACGGGGCCAAGGATTGCCCGGTGAACATCACTTCTCCCACTGTGACTTTTTTGCTTAAACCGTATTCAGTGAAATCCACCCGGCTTCTGACTGTCAAGCGTGACCCAGCCACAATCAAGGCCTTGTGCGACAACAAAGCCTGCTCTCCTGTTTCTGGCTGAAAACCAGTTGTCATGATCATGCCAATGCTTTTGCCTCTCAACGAAAGACTGCTGTCTTTTTCCTGCCGCACAACAGCTTGGGTCACTGGCAGGGTTTGACCTGCTGGTGCATCTGATGCGCCTTTTTGTCCTGATCCTTGAACAAAAACAATATTGTCTTTGCCAAAGACCAATGCATCACTGCCTTTGACATTCATGACTTGTCCAATGATTTGCCAGCCATTGGTGTCAGGATTGGGTGCAAAACCTGTGATGGACACATCCCGCTCTTGTCCTTGATAAAACAAACGTGTGGTCACAGGTTTTTCCAAAGTCCCGTCAGCAGACAATTCCACTGAAAAGGACTGATCGCCTATGGTGATTTGTCCTGATTGCGACCCTTCAAAAGCCAATGCGCCCTGATCGGTGACAGTCATGACCAATCCGGATGCTTTTTCTTGAATCCTTGTGCCAGCAGGCACATGGGTCCATAACACACCAGATTCTATTTCTTGTCCTTGTCCATTGCCCAGCACCAACACAGGCGCGCTTTGTCCGTCCATGACTTGATAATTTAAAACTTCTTTTTCCATGCGAATGCCTTGGATCACTTGAAACGCATGGCCATCCCATTGAAAAATGCCAGCTGCCCATTCACCTTGTTGCGCAGATTCTGCTTTTTGTTTGTCAAAAGGAATGATTTTGACTGTGCCTGGTTCTATGCGGCTCACAGCCCCATTCTGATCCAGCAGGATCCGTCCCATCAGACGAGACCCATCTGGCAAATCAACTTGTGCTTCTGTCATTAAGCTCTCAGCCAATAAACCAGACACAGCCTGTCCCAAACCGGCACTGGGCAATACACCTGTGTCCAGAACACCTGCACTGGCCATAAGTGTGTTTTGTGGTTTTTCAAGCGCGCCTTTTAACGGCATCATGGGCATGAACAAAGAAGGCATTTCCATTTTTTGAATGGCTTTTTCCAATTCCATTTGCAAAGGCGACAGCAATTCTTTCACCCCTTGCACACTGGTTTCTGCAGCGTCTTGAAGCAGAGACGCAGAAGGCATTAAACTCTTGGCGCTTTTGGTGCTGCTCAATACTTGTTTCACTTGAGCCGCAGAGATATTGTCAAAAGACCCCAACACCTGCACCCCGCCTTTTTGAGAAGAATCCGGCACAAACAATTTCCCGTTGTAACCACTGTCATTTTTCACCAAAAGCAGCTGTGCGCCTTGTTTTAATTCAGCAGAAGACAGTCCCTTTAACAAGGATTGACCCACTGCATCTTGAGCACTCATTAATAAGAAAGGCCGGCCTTGTTCAAGAGACTGTCCCTTTAACATGAGTCTGCCTTCCAACACAATGCCGCTGTCTTGGCCAAAACGCATGTGCGTGACTTGTAAAGATGTGCCAGGCGCCAGTCCCAGGGTGTCCAGCATTTCCTCTGGCAATTGCAGAAACACATCTTCCACATCCATGCCCAATGCCTTGCCCAATGCTTTTTGCGCCATTTTGTCCATTAAAGCCTGCTGCATGGACACAATTTTGGCTGTGGTCAAAGCCGCATCATGTTTGCCCATGGCTGGCAGGGCTGACAAAAAGCGCGTTTGTTCTTCAACAGACAGTTCATCAAAAGATTGCACAGCTGCCACACCTTGGCCAGATAATTGTGTGCTTAATTTTTGCTTGTCTGCTTTATTGAAGACAGTGACCACCATGCCATCTTTGCCTTGATTGGCCACATAGGAGAGAGCACCTGTTTTTTCATCCATGACAACAGACCGCACCAGAGCGCCTGATGAGTTTGTTTCATGATAAGCCAGCAAAGCGCCTGCCATGTTTTGTCCCAATCCCAAAGCTTTGGCAATTTGTCCGACAATATCAGTGCGTCCGGCCAAGGCTGCGCCAGTGACTTGGGCAATCACAAACTGTCCCACGGACTTGCCGTATTTGCCGTCCAAACTTCTGTGAAACACTTGACCGGCTTTTAAAACAGATGTGCGCGCAAAACCACCCAAATCTTCGTCACGCAAAGTGGCCAGGTCTTTGGTGTAAGTGCGGAACATGTACCCAGACAAATTCCCCTGCTCATCAAACACAGCATGCTCACTGGCCAGGATCTCGTTGCCCTCTCCCAAAAACACCCGGCGCGTCATGACTTCCTGGCCAGATGCGTCTTTGGCAAATTCCTGATAAATGGCTTTTGTGTTTCCTATGGCTGCGGCAATGGCTTCAGCGCCTGCGCCAATGGTTTTGGACACTTCACTCAAAATGTTTTGTACTTGTTTGTGATCCAAAAGCAATTCAAAACGTCCGGTTTCCACAAATTTGCCGTTCACTTCTCTGAATATTTTGCCTTCTGCTTTTGTGATTTTGCCAGAGTCATCGTATGTGAATCCATAGGTGCGCAGCTCATTTTGGCCAGTGGCATTTTTAAACAAACTGCCCACAATGCCTTCTTCCCGGTTCACAAACAAAGCCATGTTTTTGCCGTCCATGTTCACACCAATCACAAAATCCGCGCGCAAGCCTTCAGCTGCCAAAACCTGGGCGGCCTTGTCCAAAGCCGCTTGGCCAAATTCTTTCAAAGCGTCTTGATCCACACGCACGCCTGCCACTGTGTTGAAAATGCTTTCCACTTCTTCTGCATTCAGCCCTTTTGAAGAAGCCCCAGGCTCTTCATTAAAAAGCACATAACTTTCAAATGAATCAATATCACCTTCCAGCATTTCACCGGCAGAACCAGCCCCCTCATCATCAAGGGCATCAATAGGCACAGCTGTGTTATCAACCGCATTGTTCATGACTTCTTTGACGCTCACAGCCTGATCAGCCAACTGACCCAATGTGGCAGGTGTGGTGTTGGCTTTTGGCGTGTACACATTCATGCGCACAGCACTGGCAAAGCTGGTGATCAATTGCGTGGCAGAACTGAACAGCATGCTCTGGAAAGTGAGCTGCGCCTGCATGTCTTGCTGGGCTTGTTCCAGCTGTTGTTCACGGGAAGGCAGACCTGGGCCGGTTTTGATGGTCACAGGTTTAGAAGCGAGTTTGGCTTGTTTTTGTTTTTCAAACACTTGTGAAAACGCATCATTAAAGGATTGATTGACCAGACTGGCAGCGCCTTTTTGGCTTAATTCAGAATTGTTCACCACTATATTCATGGCAGACTGTATGACTATGGCGGCAAAAGTCTGGGCCAAGGGGTCGTCCACCAGGTTCACAATGATCATGGCTGTGATTTCTGCCAAGAGCACAGACACAATAATCTCAGCAGCCATTTCCACGCTGAATTCAGTGGTTTCTGCGCCGCCGTCACTGTTGCTGGACACCACATCTGAAAAATACGCTGCTGCAGCTGAGATGGCTGCAATGGCTATTAATTGTCCCGGATCTGTGACCCCGCTCACAGCAGCCGCTGCCACATTCAACAAAGCCACGCCCACCACCTTGACAGCTGTGTGAATGCTGTCCCCGCTCAAAGCCCCTGCCACAGACGCAATGGCAGTGGCTGCAATGGTTTTGAGCAGATCATCGCCTTCCACGCCTTGAATCGCAGACACGGTGGCGCGCACAGCCACATTCACTGCCACATTAATAGCGCCTTTGATCAATTGCTGAGACACTTCACTGGTGACTTGCGCAGCAACTGCATTGCCAGCGGCTGAAGCCAGAGAAGACGCCAAAGAAGATCCAAAAGCAATGGCTGCTGATAAAAAGATATTGTCCCAGGCGCCTGCCTCTGAAAAATCTGTGTTCACTGCTGTGCTCACAGCTGTGGTCACAGCAGCCACAGAAGCCACGAGCAAAACACCAGCCCAAGACAAACTGCCGTAACTCACCACAGTGACCACAGCCGCCACAATCACAGAAATCGCAATCATTAATCCGCTGATAATGTCAGCCCAAATAGAATCCCCGCCCACTGGGATAAAAGTGGATTCCAATTCACTTTCCCCATTGGTGAGCTCTACATTTAAATTCCCATAAATATCATAGCGATAATTTTTCGTGCCTTTTTCTTTTTGCTCTGCATCCCCGTATTCCACCAAATCACCGTCAAAAGTGTTTTCATCCACTTCAGACGCCACAATGTCATTCCATAATGTGCCACCCAATGCCGCAATATCATCCACTTCCATGTTCCCTGCGGCCCAGTCATCAATCACTGCATTGGCCACAGGCCCTTCACGCTCGGCAAAATATTCAGAAATCTCTGCTTCACTCAGATCACTGGACGCAAAATCATTGGGATTCACACAGCTCATCCATGTGTTGGAATGAAAATCACTGCTCTCTTTCATGCCGCGGTCATTGTATTCAATAAAGGATTCTGAGGTTGTGCTGCTGGTGTAACTTCTTTCATCCCGGATAAAAGAGGTGAGCGTGGACTTGGGCCTGCCATAATCATCAAAATTGATTTCTATATTGGTAACAGTGATGGAGGGATGGACAAATTGGTCTTCCAAGGATTTTTGAAAATTCTTGTCCACAAAATTTTCAGTGTAATACAGATAAGAATATTCCATAGGCTGGATGGAAAAATTAGAACTTTTCCACTGCCTGCCAAAATCATCATACTGCATGCCCCATTCTGCATAACGCAGATTAATGCTTTGCGACTTCATTTCAGATGATTCAGCGCCGTCATATGTGCCTGTTCCATAAGCGCGCACACGCTGGGCATTCAAGCGGTCTGTGCTGCCTTGATACCCGTATTGAATTTCCAAAGACACATGCCCGTCTTCCCACGAAGGATCCAGGCCCTGGATCCCGCCGCCGCCGATTTTTGACCAAGAACGCTGTGCATACTGTGTGGTGATTTCCGTGCTGTACAAATAAGACAACAACGTGCGGTTCATGCGCACAAGATCTTTTTCGCGCAAAGTTTCGCCGTCCCGCATGGCATCATAAATAAACTCCACATCCTCATGCACATAAAAATCATCAGGATCTGTGTCTCTATACTCGTCATACAAATTCAGCATTAATAAGGCAGTGTTAAAAGCCTCTAAAATTTCTTGATCAGTGATCATGTCTTCATCATCCAACAGCCATTCAGCATGCGTGACATTGAGAATGTCTTTGATCAGTAAATCAAGATCTTCTTCTCCTTTCAAAGATTCACGCAAAGCCGCATAATCCAGTTCTGATTCTGTGTAAAAAGACTGCCCACCTTTTTCTGAACGCATGGTCAGCCGGCCCAGCATGTCATAAGTCAAGGACACTTGATCAGAATGGATTTTCACATCTTCTGCAAAGCCATTCAGAGACTCCTGCAGAAAACCCACCAATGCGTCTCCCAGATCTGTGTGGCCAGCGGCTTCACCCAGCAAAACAGCCAAAGTTTGGCCCAAAGTCATGGCATCCCCGTTTTCATCAAAAAACACAGAAAACGCAGACACATCATCTTCCAGCACCAAATGAAACAAATCATAAATCACAGAGGAATCTGCTTCCACAAAAAAGTGTTTTTCAATCAAGGCTTTAAACGATGTGTTCATAAAAGCCATGTCATCAGCGCTGGGC
>JANQER010000068.1 GCA_028278255.1 Elusimicrobiota bacterium
AACACCCCAGCGGGGTTTGGGGCAGAGCCCCAAGTGGGCTGTGTGTGGCTGGCACGTAGTTTGTGCCAGACGGACACAGGGAGCGGGCCACCACTGGCGGCCGCTGATGAAACAATTCTTTTCCTTGTCACTTTGTGGCCGCCAGTGGTGGGTTTTCTAGCGGGATCGTGGGGGCATCTTTAAACACTAACACAACCAAAATTCTTTTTTCTGGTTTGGTTCATTAACTGAAACACACAGAACCGGACTAAATGAAGTAAGCGATTCAATCGCGCACCGGACTGGGTTTTCGGGGCTTCACGAAAAACGACACCTTTCGGGGTTTTTAGCGGGCCGCGCCAGCGGGTGGGTTTATTGCGGGTTACAAAATAAAACATTCCCCACAAAACAGCACTGTAGGGGTTTTAGTTACTGCGCGGAATAAATGTTGTTTTTCAGAAAAGACAAACATACGGCAGGGTTTGTCTTTTTCAGGCACACGAGGATTGATTGTAAGGTGGATGAATTATTGAAAAGGATTCCAGCATCCTTCAATAACTGATATTAATCGACAAAAATATAATTGATTAAATTTATTATTTTAACTCATCAAGCAAAGAAAGCTGTGAAGGCTCTCCTTCAAGAGGCTCTATGTTTTCAAAAATAATTTCCGGTTTCTTTTTAGTCGGATTGCCGTATGAATCTTCTCTGTTAATTATACCGGTAATTTTACAGTTAAGAAAAAGAGCATATTTAAATCTAACAATACTTCCATCTTGTGGATAACAATTTAAAATATGGTTTTTGTAATAAAATCCAATGGAATTTGTGTTTTCATTTCCACGTGTTACTAAACCTTCAAGATTTACTCGAACACCATGCGCTAGTTCTGGACAAAGGATTTCACCATCTTCATCGGCCATATAAAAAATTGATTTATGTCCAATTAATAAGTCTTCAATGTCTTCACCCTCTTCATGCTGAACACTTATTCGCAATTCCCTTCCAGGTTCGACCAGAGAAGCCAAGTCAGAAAGAAGGGATGGAGGAGCAGTAATATACAGATCTAAAAGAACTTTCGGAACCCACAAGTATTCGCCGGATTCATTTGGTATTCCGACCTCCGTATTCCCATGCCTCCATTTTATTCCTTTAGATGGCCTTTGTTCCGTCGACCCTATATGCTTTGCTATCTTAATAAACCATTGAATGCTCTGTAAAGCTTTGATGAATATTTTCTTAAAACCTATATTTTTAAAATCATTGCTCGCCATTTTTGTTGCTGCTGTTGAAAGATAAACCGTGGCTCCAATTTTAATAATCGTTTCAATAGAATCAGGGATATAAGCCTGCCACGATCCTTTCTGCACGACAACCGGAATTTCATAATTGAGCTTTTGAACAGATTTATTCTGCTTCCCTGTAAAATGCCTAATAGCCTTATCAAATCCAAGAAGAGCTTTTGCAGCCTCCCTGGCACCCATGATTCCATCAGTGATCTTTTCACCATGATATTTAACATATCCGATATAGCTTGGTTGATTGTCCATAGGGATTTCCTTTTCATTCATTTTTAATACAACAATCAAGACAGGAACAAAATCTTGAACCCCTCATAAACAAAATTACCTACACCTCTATTTCCTTTTCCAATCCTTTACAATGACTTCTTTGCCTCTCTGTTCTACAACAAGCTTCTGCCCTTTGATCCATTTCAATGATCTTATCATCTTTGGTGGGATTACAACATAGTAACTGTGTGTTCCCAGTTTTGTCAGTTTGCGGATGTGTTGTTCTTGTGTAGGTTTCATAGATTCTGGCTACTCCTTTAGATGAATGCGTGTGTCTGTCTTGTTGTGTTGTGTAATGCGTACTGTCTGCATACATACTGCTGTGTCTGTGTATTGTGCCTGTGTGTGTCTATCTTCTGTTCTGTGTTGTTGTTAGTGATAGAGAGACAGACAGCACAGACAGGGGAAGGGAGCCAGGGGGAGGGGTGGCTGTGATACGGAACCGTAATTAATGCCTACGTATGCACATACGTATGTTGTTTAAGACGGTAATCTGACTGACCCTAAGACAACCCTGCCAGGCTACCGTCTATCATTTTACCGCAGTTAATCTTTACGTGCAAGGCCTTTTCTGACCAATTCATCATTTAAGTAGCGGCCTTTTTTAAATACATCATCCTTTTCCATATTATCGTAACTATAAAAAATATGGCCTATATATCTGCCGTAAATGTCTGTGCGGTTGGTTTTTACAATAATGGTTTTGGCTCTGTTCAGCCTGTCCCTTACAAAACGGGTGGCTTGTTTGCCTTCTGCTTCATTGGCTGGTGCTGCGTCAAGGCAGGCAAAACGAATCCTTTGCTCTTTCCAAACCTCAAAACCGACATCGAGCAAAAATATGGCGGTATCTGCATCCAAAATTCTTTCAACGCGTGCAGGATAAATGTAAGTATTGCCAGAAGGTCTTTTCAATTTAAACTGCTTGGGTTTTTTGCCTTTGTAACCACCTGCTTTAATGGCTTTCTTTAATTCCCTGACAGTCCATTCACCCTTTGATGCTTTATCCTCATAATACTGACGCTTCTCAGGATCATTGACGGATAAGAGGAATTTGAAATGTGTCCATGTTAAATTACGGTTTTTTGGAACCGTATTATATTCTTTAAAAAAAGCAATACAGCGTTGTATTGTTCTTAAATCAATATCGACTTCGTCTGCTATGTCTTCAAGGATTGCTTGGCCGTAGTTTTCAGAGCCAGTCAGGCCAGCTTCCACTAAATGGCGGCCAATCTCATGGTAGGTCTTTAAAGCTTGTTCTTTAACCAGCCGCTCTGCTTCTGCTCGGCCTTCGGTCAGAAGGTTTTGGATGTCTCTGACAAGTCTTTGGTATTTTGTGTCTGTGAGGGTTTTATTCATATACTTCCCTAATCTTTAAATTCCAGTTCAATACTATTTGATTCTATTCGGCCTGTCCACAAACGAATATCTTCCAACTTTTTATTTCCACCTCCATGAACAAAACGGGTTTTATAAATTCCAGGAGCTGGCCAAACAAATTCACTTTTCTTAATCTCAAATTCAAAGGTATATGATCCTTCTTTCTCTAAATGAATAACATTATCTTTGCTAATCATTAACCTCAACAATCTTAAGCGGTTCAATTCCTTTTCCCCATCGCCTGAATCGATCAACACCTGCAGCAAATAAGGATGAAAATATACATTCATGCCTTTACCGCTTTTATTTACAAATACACAGTTTAAGATAAAGCCCTCTGCTGTATCTGCAGATTTCAAATCTATATTTAATATTAAATCAGATTTGTTGTTTACCATATCACCTCGCACCGGTTTCTTACCAGCAGAACAAACATATGAAAACGGAATAAAAAATAATACAAAAAATAATCTTAGAATTTTCATCTTTTCCAATAACTCCATTTTGACGATCCATTTAATAGTGCATTAGAATTATGATAACTTATTTCTCCACGAATTTGTTGTGACGACAAATCTAACCGTTGCGCTCGCCAAATTGTTGACTGACAAGCATCAACTTCAAGAGCATATCTGCCGCCACTTATTTGTCGGGTATGCACTCCTTCATGCCAACCAGTCGCCTGCATCGCCGTAGGATATTTAAGAATCAAATCACTATAAACAACTTTACCATTCAACTCATAACCGTAAACATTTCCATTAGCAAAAATAGGGTCTTTTGGATTATATAAGCCAGGGGCTGTACCATACCGGCTCGCTGAAAAATCTACCATTCCCTGTCCATTGCCAGCCGCTGCCATATTATTTAAAACAGTATTATTCGTTTTAAATCCATAACCATCTGACCAATTATTAATTGACTGACCTAACAGCCGTCCACCATACAAAGCGGCTCCTGATGCCGCTCCATAGGCGGCACCTCTATAAGTCCCCATCCAAATATCTCCACCATTATTTCCAGGCGTCAATGCCGCTGCTGTCGCGCCTCCTGCTGCACCTCCTGCACCTCCGCCAACGACAGCACCCGCAAAACCACCCCATGCGGAATGAGCTTGACCACCAGCAGAACCTCCTACATAACCACCCACAAATCCTGAGGCACCGCCAATTGCTGCTGATTGAAAAACCTGATTAATATTCCCACCAGCCAAAGCAGTATCAGCAGCTGCTGCCCCAGCTCCTATTCCAGCACCCCAATACATTGCCGTCGCCGGACAAGCTATCGAGGCAGCCACCATTCCAACAACTGCCCCAACCTGAACAGAGGATCGTAAGAAATTTTTTAATTTCCAATGGCCTGTGGGATCAGTAAAGTTAATAGGATTGTTGTCGCAATAACTGTATCGGTTTAAACTTTGAGGATTCCCAGGCTGTGGCACAATAGTATCCGGGGTGATAAAACGCCCAAACGCTGGGTCATAATAACGCGCTTTGGCATATATGAGACCCGTATTGTCTGAACGATGGCCTGTGTAAAGCTTATCTGTCAGGTTGGCACTGGTTTCCCATACACCACCGTATGGCGTGTATTTGGTATTCTGCACCACATTTCCTGACTCATCCGTCAGTAAGTTTGTTGATCCAAGGTGATCTGTGTGAATATATTTTGTGCCTGTTACAGAACCAATACTTGCTATGCGTTGGCTTCCTGCGTGGATGTATTTAATTGTTTCCGTAGGCGTGATTTCGTACAAGTCTCCAATGTAAAGAGTTTCCACTCCATCAACAATCTTCTTAACTCTGTGGCCTGAATAATCATAAACAAAATCTGTTACTGTTCCATCCGCTGTAATAATTTTGATTGGTTTGTTGTCAGCGTTGTATTTAATCCATTTATCCCCAATGATCAGGATGTTACCGTTTTTGTCTTTGTGCGTTTCTTTGACAGCGCCGTTTGTTTTGTACGGGTTTTGGAAGCCATTGTGCTTTAAGCCTTGGACAATGGCGTCTATGTCT
>JANQER010000069.1 GCA_028278255.1 Elusimicrobiota bacterium
TTTCTTTTTGTGTTTGAGTCAGGCGGGTGTAGATCTTTTGTTTCAGATCCTTGATTTCCTGGAACAGGTTTTCTGCTTGGATTTGGTCTGCCAGAAGCACATATTGAACATATTGATCCATGGATGGATAAGCTGATAAAAAATTTTTATCATTATTTTTCCCTTTGCCCTTTGCTCTTGGCCCTTGGCAAATCTTCCTAAGATATGCGTAAAAATCCGTGAATCTGATTTGCCCGGCTTTGTACGCCATGCTGTGCTGAACAAGCTCATTGATCTGGGTTTTGTTCAAACATTGCACAAGTGTTTGAATAAGCTGTTTGCGTTCAGATTCGACTTTTTTGAAATCAAGAGATTGTTCTATTTTCAGTGTTTTTTGGAAAGTGTGGAGATTTGGATAGTCTGATAGAAATTGGCGGCCTTTGGCCACGAAATTGGCCCCCTTCGGGGACGAAATTGGTCCGCCAAGCATTCGTGGCGGACGAAATTTATTATTTTTATTCGAGTGTGCAACCAGTTCATTGATGTATTGTCCCAGGCTTATTTGTTTTTGGGCATAGGCTTGGACTTTTTGGTCAAATTGGAATAAGGCTGGGTTGAATGTTTTTTGTTTTTGTTCAGCCAAATGGGCTTGCTGAACTGACAATTGTTTTTTAATCTTTGGTCTGGTTTTTTCTGATTCTTGGTACGCCCTGACATTGGCGCGGTAATGTGTCTCATCGTCAATGCCAATAATTGACGGGAGGGCACGGAGGTCCTCCCCTACAGTCAACATCGCATGCACAGGCCCGGAGATTTTGTGTGTTTTGAGCAAATAGTCTGCTGCTGTTTCCACAGCTTTGGGATAAGGGAAATTTTGAAACCTGAACAGCTGAATAGGGGCAAAAGCCCCTTCTAAAGCAAGGATATTGGCTTTAACACTGTCTGTTTCTTTGCGATCAGGCATCAGGTGTTTCACAACAGCGCCAATGTTTTTCTGCGCATCATGGTTCATGTGCACGTCTTGAATATGCAGCACAATGTGTTGTGTGTTTTTACTGGGAAGTGTTATTTTTCGGATATCCCCAAATTGACTGGGGATGGCATTGATGATTTTTGTCAACACTTGCGCATGCTGTGGAGGTGTTTTTTTGAGTTGTTTTTTGATGTTGGGTGTTAATGTGTGAACAGATTGTGTGTGAATTTGAGGTAGCGTTTGAAGAACCTGTGAAGCCTGCGGCAACTGCGCCATTTGCACATTGTTGCCCTGTTTGTGTGTCTGGTTCAAATGCTTTTTTCTCTGTGCCCAAAAATTCTTTTCAGGGGCATAGGCCAGTAAGCAATTGTTTATCAGGAAAACAACACTTATCACAACAGCCACATTTTTGACCAAATATGAAGGAATCATATTCAGTACTATAACAATATGACCTTAATGAAACCTTAACAACTTGTAAAATTGTTGTAAAAACATTGTCTTAACAAAAACATTATATAATTCCTATAATTAGTTATAAATAACTAAATATGGAAATATAATGAAATTCATTAATCTTCGCCTTTTTTTTCAAAACCAGGAAATACTGGACGTCCGCAATATCATGAATGTGTTCGGACCATTTGACAGACGCCGTCTTTTCGAATGGCAGCAAAAAGGCTACATTAAAAAGCTGTCAAATAATTTTTATGTTTTCAGCGATGCAGCGCTTGACGGCAACTCACTCAAATCCATTGCCAACAAACTTTATCATCCCTCTTATATTGGCTTGGAATCCGCTCTTTCCTTTTACAAACTGATTCCGGAAGCTGTTTACCAAATCACGTCCATCACCACAAGAAAAACAAAAGCCCTAAAAACAGACACAGCCCACTTCAAATATCGAAATATAAAAAAATCCCTTTTTTGGGGATACACCCTCAAACAAATAAACAACCAGTCATTTTATATATCTGATCCTGAAAAAACAATTCTGGATTATTTCTATCTCAACCCAAACCAATCCAGTCTTGAAGCCATTCAAGAAATGCGCTTCAACAAAACAACAGGCAGGGAGCTTCTTGATTTCGATACACTCAGCAAGAATGCACGCTTGTTCTCAAACAAAAGACTTGATACAGCCCTGCATTATTTTAAGAAGGTGATCCATGCTTAACATCAATGACATACAGTCGTTCTACCCCAAGAAACTACATGTTTTCAGAAAAAACATTCTGAAAGAATATCTGCAATATCAAATATTGAACATTCTGTATTCAAGCCCATTCGCGCAAAAACTTGTTTTTCTCGGCGGCACAGCCATCCGCATCACCCAAAACAGCCTCAGGTTTTCAGAAGATCTTGACTTTGACAATCGCGGCCTCTCACAAAAAGACTTCAAGTCTGTTTCCCGTCTCATACATCACCGGCTGGAATTGGACGGTTATGAGGTTGAAATAAAAAATGTTTTTAAAGGCGCATTTCACTGCCATGTCAAATTTCCAGGACCTCTGTATGATGCGGGATTATCAGGACACAAGGAAGAAAAAATTCTTATTCAGCTTAATACTGAACCGCAAAACTATAATTTTAAATCTGAAAAATATTTGTTAAACAAATTCGGTTTATTCAGGTATATTCAGTTAACGCCCCCACCCATTATTCTCTCTCAAAAAATTTGCGCTTTGTTCGGCAGAAAAAGAGACAAAGGCAGAGATTTTTATGATGTCTCTTTTCTGATGTCAAAGATAGAACCTGATTTCGCCTTGTTATCAACCAGACTCAACATCACGTCAAAAAAAGCGCTTATCACCCGTCTGAAAGAAAAAGCCTCCTCCGTTAACTTAAAAACCATGGCCAAAGACATTGAGCCTTTTTTAATGGAGCCGGACCAAAAAAACCGCATTTTATTTTTCAAAGAATGGCTTGATACCATCCGTTTGTGAAAAGGATCGCAAATGTCTATTTGGTCATATAAAAGTCGTAGGGGCGGCCCTGATCATTAAATATATCTATTCTGTTCTGTTCTGATATAGGCCATTGTTTCCAAAGCCGCGTTAAAATCTTTTTCTTGGCTCAAGGACTCAACCTCTTCAGGCATGCCTGTTCCGTAAGTGATCATTCTTTCTTTTTTGTCCGTAAATTTGTTTATTTTCATAAGTGATTCTTATTATAGCTTTTATTGTCTGATCCCGGGTCCTGAGGCATTATTGAGTATCGTTAAAACGAAAATAAGGCCAATCCGGCTGATTCCAAATGCACGGCATTAATCGCTTCATATTATGTAGCGATTACACACCCTAATCGCTTCAAAAGCAAGAGTTGAAAAAATGGGATAGACAATAACCAGGTTGGTCCAATTTGATTTCATGTTTGATTGTTTTGGTATTATCGGGCGGACAGCCGTCCGCCCCTACGGGGATTTAATGGGTTAATTAAATTATCAATATCTTGTTCCCAAAAAGATCGTTGCCAAATCGGTTGTTGAGGGTGTTTCGCAAAACATTAACCCGAATTTTTCAATTGAGAAATTCGGGTTAGATAATGGGGTGTTGCGGATCATTACCGGTTTAATTTGTTATGAACAAAATCAACAATTTTATTCGTCGCTTCTAACGCCTCTTTTGTTTCTTGTTTGGTATAAACGACCGGGTGACCCAAAGGATAGCGGGGTTCAATATAATAAGGATTGATTAAAATACATTCATCCTCGATATCCTGGAAAGATTTGTCTATCTTACAACATTCACTCCATAATTTTGTAAGATCATGTATATGAAATTTTCTTATCTTGCCGACATTTATACCCTGACTGACCAAATATCCTTTTAAATATTTTTCACAAGCCTGCTGACAATGAAAACAAATAATATCCGTCCATCCTCCATATTGAAAAGACAGATTGGCTTCATCAAAATCATGAGACCCTTTTTCAAGCCATTCATTGGCCAAAATATCAAAATTATTTCGATTCATATAGAATCCGGCCTTCATCTATGATATTTTTAACAAAAAAATCACCCAGTTTAATCCTTTTTTGCAATTCGCTTGGTGTAAACACAACAAAATCCAATGCATATTCACGCTGAACGCCCCTCAATAACCGGAAAACATCTACAATTCTCTTATGCATAGGTTTATGTGTGTTTTTAACAATAAGAAAATCTATGTCGCTTCCTTGTTTTACCTTCCCACTAAGAGACGACCCAAACAAAACAATTTTCTTAGGCTTGTAAATATACCTTATCTTGTTAGTGATTCTTAAAATATTTTTTTTGAGCAAATTATCCATAATTATATACCCTTCGTCAAAATCAATTTACGTGTTTATATTATACTGTATATTGTTCTTTCCTTCAAAATATTTCGGGTGATTGAATAAAAAAGGCAAAAAAGTGGCGTCCTTCTCCTGTGCCCCCTCACCCTCTCCCACAAGGGGAGAGGGAAACAATTTAGGGAATTTGCCCCAATGCGGTTTAGATAAAGAAGTAGTTGCCCGATTTATCGGGCTCCCTAAAGCAAAAGCCTATCAAAAAGCGCCCAATCCTAAAGGACGTCCCTTCCTCGGTGGAGAGGAAGGAATGGACAGTCCCGCAGGCTTTTGGCGGGACGAGAGTGCTTTGCCTCCAGTAAATTGGGCAATTACATTTTTGTTTAAGCGACTTTTTCAGCTGCTTGAAAACAGGGGGCAGTATCACAAATTGGTGATTGATTGTTGTTTGATTATTTGGTTCTTGGTGATTGGTTATTATTTGGTTATTGATATCAAGCGTAGTCTATGTTGTCTTCGCCTGGGCCGCCGTCGAGGGTGTCGCTGCCGGGGCCGCCGATGAGGGTGTCGTTGCCTTCGCCGCCGTAGAGGTAATCATTGCCGCCGCGGCCTTCGAGGTGGTCATTGCCAGCCATGCCGTGGAATTCTGTGCGGCTGTCATCGCCGATCATGATGTCGTCAAATTCTGTGCCAATGGCGCCGTCTATGCCTGTGAGGGTGTCTGTGCCGCCCAATCCGTCTGTGCTGGTGCCTTGGCCGTAATTGAGGATGGTGACTTCAATGCCTGTCAGGGCGTCTGGGAAATACAGCATGTCTTCGCCTGAGCCGCCGTTAATTTGATCATTTCCAGCGCCACCAGCCAGCATGTCATTGCCGCTGTTGCCGTTTAATTCATCATCCCCTGTGCCGCCGTCTAAAGTGTCATTGTGATTGCCGCCATTCAAAACATCAATACCTTCTTGGCCATATAGGGTGTCATATCCATCATTGCCGCTTAACACATCATTGCCTTGGCCGCCATAAAGCGTGTCATTGCCGTCTTCCCCCACAAGTTCATCTTCATCTGTGCCGCCGTCAATCACATCATTGCCTGAGCCGCCATTTAAATAGTCATTGCCTTCCTGGCCATACAAAAAGTCATTGCCGCTGTCTCCGTAAATTGTGTCATCTCCCAAGCCGCCTTCCAGTGTGTCTGATCCGCTGCCACCGCGCATGTAATCATTGCCATCTTCCCCATACATCAAATCATTGCCAGAACCGCCGTACATTTCATCATGACCCTCACGGCCATACAATGTGTCATTGTCATCACTGCCATTGAGTTCATCATCACCAATACCGCCATCAAGCACATCATTTCCTGAACCGCCATTTAAATAGTCATTGCCTTCTTGGCCATACAAAAAGTCATTGCCGCTGTCTCCGTAAATCGTGTCATCACCCAAACCGCCTTCCAATGTGTCTGACCCGCTGCCACCGCGCATGTAATCATTGCCTTGTTCCCCATAAACCAGGTCATTACCATTGCCGCCGTATAATTCATCATTGTCTGCCCGGCCATACAGTGTGTCATTGTCATCACTGCCATTGAGCTCATCTTCTCCAATACCACCGTCCAACACATCATCACCTGAGCCGCCATTGATATAATCATTGCCTTCCTGGCCATACACTTCATCTGCACTGCCCAAAGCCCAAATATAATCATTGCCAGCCAAACCATGGATCACATTGACTTGATCTGTGCCAATGATTTCATCATGAAAAGGTGTGCCAATAATATTTTCTATATTGCTCACATAGTCCACAGAACCTCTGCCATCTTGATAAGCTCTGTCGCGCATATCAATGTCCACGCGTGCTGGGGCCAATGAATAATCAATCAAATCAATGCCTTGGCCGCCATTAAAGATATCCTGGCCAGCGCCGCCCATAAACACATCATCTCCCTCTTGCCCATAAGCCTGCACACTGACATTGGCATTGTTGGCATCCACAAAATCATTTCCTTCACCCAGATAAAGAATGACTTCATTCATGTCTGTGATGCCAAAATTGTCCACAATCACTGTGTCATTGCCTTGTTGGGTGTGGATTTCAATCACATCACTGTTGGTGAGGAGCAATGACCAAAGCACAGTTCCGCCAGCCTGATCCCAGGCTTGCACCAGCACTTGATTGTCAGCCGGACTGGTCAAGGTGATGTGATCATCATTGCCTTGATCCAGAATAATGCGCATGGTGTCCCAGCCGCTCACAAAATCCACTGTGTCATTGCCATCGCCTTCAACCCAGACCACTGTGTCATCATGACGGCCTGTGTCAATCACGTCATTGCCTGTGTTGCCTTCTATATAGTCATGACCGTCTCCACCTTCAATGGTGTCATCACCAGGACCGCCATAGAGCTGGTCATTGCCGTTCCAGCCCTCAATGTGGTCATTGCCTTCCATGCCGTGGAACTCATTCGGTTTATTGTCGCCTTCCAAATAATCGTCAAATTCCGTACCAATGGCGCCTTCAATGCCATACAAACTGTCATTCCCGCCCAAACCATCTGTGCTGGTGCTGGGGCCATTGGTGTTGATAATGACTTCCACGCCTGTGAGCGCACCTGGGAAGAACAACAAGTCATGGCCGCTGCCGCCGTCTATGCGGTCATTGCCGGCATTGCCAGCCAAAAGGTCATTGTCATTGTCACCGTAAATTTGGTCATCACCAGTGCCGCCTTCAATCACATCATTGCCATTGTGGCCGCGAATATAGTCATTGCCTTCATCACCAAAAATCGTGTCATGGCCATGGCCGCCATATATTTGATCATCACCTTCTCCGCCTGTGATGATGTCATCACCAGAGCTGGCCCATATTTCATCATCTCCATTTTGGCCATGAATGGTGTCATTGCCTTCATAAGACCAGATGTCATCATTGCCCTCGCCGCCTTCAATCACATCATCTCCATAAAATGTTCTGATGTGGTCATTGCCGCCCATGCC
This sequence comes from Elusimicrobiota bacterium, assembly GCA_028278255.1. Classification (GTDB taxonomy): domain Bacteria; phylum Elusimicrobiota; class Elusimicrobia; order FEN-1173; family FEN-1173; genus JANQER01. The sequence continues at coordinate 7,223 of JANQER010000069.1, forward strand.
ATGCACATAATTGTCCCGGTTGTTGCCTTCTATGATGTCATTGTATTCACTGCCAATCACACCTTCAAAAGCTGAGCCGCTGGACAAGGTAAGGGTCAAGTGAAGCTCATTGTCATAGTCACCATTAATGGTTTGATAATCTGTGGTGTGCAGATAAATGTCCACTTCATCCACAAACAGGCTGAAGTCCAGGAGATCCATGTCATCATTATAACGTCCCAGGCTGTCATAGTCGCCGGCTTCAAACAAGTCATCATGACCCAGATCTCGGCCGGTGAACACATAAGTGTCATTGCCAAATTGGCCGTAAAGCAGGTCATTGTGCGTACCGCCTTCCAGAATATCATCACCACCAATGTCATGGTTCAAAAGCCGGTAACTGAGCATTTGTCCGTTGTCATCATAGGTGAATGCGCCATTGTCTCCCAGAATAATGTCATGCCCGTCCTGGCCCATGAGATGATCATTGCCATTGCCGCCCAGTATAAAGTCTCTGTCATCACCGCCATAAATCACATCTGCATCAAACAAAGGCGGGTTGTTGGCTGGGTCTGTGGTAAAGAAGTCATAGATTTGGTTGTTGATCATGAGCACATGGCCATTGTCGCCCATGACTGTGTCATGGTCATTGTCCCCGCCAATCACCACAGTGTCTTTGTCAGCGCCAGCCACAATTTGAATGCCTGCAATACTTGGCCTATTGTACTGGCTGCTGTATAAGGTGGTGTCATTGTCAATGCGGATAGACACTATATCACTGGTCATGTTGCGGAACACCACATAATTGCCTGTTTGCGCTGTTTCAGCTGTTGTTGAGGTGACTTCCACAAATTCACCAATAAATGTATTGCCTTGTGCATCATTGAGGAAGAAAGTGTCTGTGCCATTGGTGATTTGAAGAATGGAAGAACCATACCGAGAATGATTGTTGTCGGAATCAATATACACATACACATCATATACACTGAAGTACTGATTGAGGCCGGAAATATTCACGCCCAAGGTGTGGTGCCGGTCTGTGTACATGTACCCATTGAACAAGCTTTCATTCTGTGTATCAGGATTCAGCTGATCATGCGTGTCTTCATCAGCTCTGAAATGGTGGTGATGTCCTGTGCGGTCCAGATCTTCTCCCCATTCTATGACAACACCATCAGCGGATGTGCCGTCATTGAACATGAGATCATCTTCAGAATCCGGTTCATGTAAGTCATTGTGATACACCACGTCCTGTCCGATCAGATTGTTCCAGTGGTCCACTTGCACAGCGCCGGCTGTGCCTGTGACTTGGCCGTCGGTTGTGTCACTGTAAAAGTTGAAGCTAAGCACTTTGATGTCACCATTGTCATAAGGCCCTTGCACGCCTGTGTTGATCATGTCATTGGCTGTGCCGCCCAAGACAATGTCTTGTCCATTGCCGGTGAGGATGGTGTCATTGCCGCCAAATGAGGTGAATGTGGTGTATATCTCACGCCATTCACCCAAAGTGTATGTGGCGCGGGCATTGTCGCCTGCCACATAATCATTGTCAATGGCGCCATAAACGGCTTCACCAAAAGTTTCAATGTGGTCGTCTGCGCCGCCGCCAAAGACCATGTCTGCACCGCCGCCAGTTGTGATAATGTCATTGCCTGCATGTTCTGGATCTGTGGTTTCAAACCGGTCAATGGGGTGATGGTGTCCCACGATTTGGATCCCTGAGATGGCTGGGCGGTTGTTGTAATCATACCATTCATCATCAATGGTCAGAGTGAACACATCACTGGTCAATCCAGTGAACACCACATAGTTCCCCACACCCGGGTTGTCCGGGTCTGTGGAAGTGACTTGCACAAATGTGCCGTTAAATGTATTGCCGTCTTTGTCATTCAGGTAATAGGTGGTGGTGCCGTCACTGATTTTTCTGATTGATTCTTCATAATTCGAATTGTAGTCATCAGCGTCTAAGTACACATACACATCATAAGAACGGTAATAGGATGACAATCCTCTGATTTCAGCGCCCAGGGTGTAGTATGGATGTGTATAGAGATATCCTTTATACAAGCGGTCATTCTGGTTTTCATTGGCATATATTTGGTCATGTGAATCTGTGTAAGCTTCATCCGGATATTGTGCGTCCAGATGAATGCCCCATTCAATTTCCACACCCACTGCGCGGTCGCCATTGTCAAATTCCACTATTTCGTTTGATTGATTGCCATAGATGGAGTGGCCGCCGCCATTGAGGTTGTGCCAGTTGCCGGCTTCTGCACCAGGCGCGCCTGCTGTGCCTGTGACTTGGGCGTTCCAGTAATAACCATTGAAATTAAAGCTGATGATGGAGAATTCTTCCCCAGGGTCATAGGCTTCTGTGCCTTGGAATGTGGCGCGGCCATTGTCGCCCTGCACCAGATCTTTGGCATTGTCATTGCCGCCAGCCAAGATCACATCATCTGCATAACCGCCAAACACCACATCAGGGCCATTGCCTGTGTTGATCACATCATTGCCGCCATAAGACGGATCAATGGTTTTGAGTTCATACAAAAGTCCATCCACATAAATGGCTTGGCCATTGTCACCCAGCACAATGTCCACAGCAGCATCACCTGGGCTCAATGCAATGATTTCCTGGATCACGTCCAGAGTGACTGTAAAGTCTTCGCCCATGAGTGCCAAAACCCCAATAGAAGAAGCGTCATTGGCTGAGGCCAGGATCACATCATCATCACTGCCGCCAAACACAATGTCTGACCCATCACCCACAGTGATAATGTCCACACCACTGTGTTCAGGCGCATTGGTGAAGAGAGTGGTGAGTATGCCTTCTAAAGTAAACAAGGCTTGGCCATTGTCACCCAAAACAATGTCTGCAGCTGCATCATCACCGCCTGCTAATATCACATCATTGCCTGTGCCGCCAAACACAATATCCGGGCCATTGCCCACATTGATGATGTCATCACCGCCGTGTTCAGGGTCTGTGGTTATTATAGACACAAGCACTTGATCCACAAACACGGCTTGGCCATTGTCACCCAGCACCACATCACGGGCATCATCTCCAGAGCCAGTGGCAATGACATTGGCCACAATAGCAGGGGTAATCACATAATCTGTGCCCAAAACATCTAAGAAAGCTATGGATGAAGCATCTGTGGCTGTGGCCAGAACAATATCATTGTCACTGCCGCCTAACACCACATCTGGGCCATTGCCTGTGGTGATTATATCTGTGCCGCCCAGTTCAGGCGCAAGTGTTTGAATATCAGTCAAAATCCCAGCCAATGTAAAGTTGGCCACGCCGCTGTCACCCACCACTATGTCTGCGCCTGCATCATCACCACCAGCCAAGATCACGTCATTGGCGCTGCCGCCTATCACAACATCCGGGCCATTGCCAGTGTTAATGATGTCATCATTGCCATATTCAAAATCTGTGCTTGTAATTGTGACCAACACATCATCCACAAAAATGGCTTGGCCATTGTCGCCCAGCACCACATCACGTGCATTGTCCCCTGCGCCTGTGGCTATCACATCTGCGACCAAAGCTGGGGTGATCACGTAATCTGTGCCCAAGACATCCAAGAAGGCTATGGCTGAAGCATCAATAGCTGCAGCAAGAATAATGTCTTTGTCACTGCCGCCCAACACCACATCTGGGCCATTGCCTGTGGTGATTATATCTGTGCCGCCCAGTTCAGGCGCAAGTGTTTGAATGTCAGTCAAAATCCCAGCCAATGTAAAGTTGGCCACGCCGCTGTCACCAATCACTATGTCTGCGCCTGCGTCATTCCCGCCAGCCAAGATCACATCATTGGCGCTGCCGCCAATCACTATGTCTGAACCATTGCCAGTGTTGATAATGTCATCATTGCCATACTCAAAATCTGTGCTTGTGATGGTGACCAACACACCATCCACAAAAATGGCTTGACCATTGTCACCCAACACCACATCGCGCGCTTCATCACCAGATCCTGTGGCAATCACATCTGCGACCAAAGCCGGGGTGATCACATAATCTGTGCCCAAGACATCTAAGAACGCTATGGCTGAGGCATCATTGGCTGCAGCAAGAATAATGTCTTTATCACTGCCGCCCAGAACCACGTCAGGGCCATTGCCGGTTGTGATAATGTCCACTGCACCTAATTCAGGTGCAAGTGTTTGAATATCTGTGAGCACACCGGCCAATGTAAAGTTGGCCACACCACTGTCACCCACCACTATGTCTGCGCCTGCGTCATCCCCGCCAGCCAAGATCACGTCATTGGCACTGCCGCCAATCAC
>JANQER010000299.1 GCA_028278255.1 Elusimicrobiota bacterium
TGGGGCGCTGGCTGCCCATGGAAGGCGCTTGGATAGGTGTTTTGGCTGCTTTTTATGGGTTGGCGCATTCTTTGGTTATTGCTTTTGGTCTGTATACTGACCCCTCCATTCTGGTTGATAAGGGTGTGACTGGCCGCTTCTTTGAATTGTCCATGGATTGGTTCTATGTGGGCCGTTTTCGGATTGAAACCGGTGTTTTGATTGACGGCGTTTCCTCTTTGATGATGGTGGTGGTGACATTGGTTTCTTTCTTGGTACAGGTTTTTTCTATTGGGTATCAAGCCGGCAAGCCGCGGTTTGGACGGTATTTTGCTTATATTTCTTTGTTTACTTTTTCCATGCTTTTTCTGGTGGTGGCCAATAATCTTTTTCAGGTTTTTATTGGATGGGAATTGGTGGGGCTCTGTTCTTATCTGTTGATTGGTTTTGAATTTGAGCGGCCTGCAGCGGCTTATGCCGGGCTCAAAGCTTTTGTGACAACACGCGTCGGTGATTTAGGGTTTTATCTGGGGCTCTTGCTTTTGTTGAGTGCAATTGGCACGCTTAATTTCACTATTTTGCAAAAAGAGCATTTAGAGGCCATCTCTCCGGGGCTGGCCTGCGCCATTGCTTTGCTTATTTTTTGCGGGGCCATGGGAAAATCCGCTCAGTTTCCTCTTCATGTGTGGCTTCCGGATGCCATGGAGGGGCCCACGCCTGTGTCAGCGCTGATTCATGCTGCCACCATGGTGGCAGCCGGGGTTTACCTGGTGGCCAGGTTCTTTTTTATTTTTCAACTGTCTTCTGCTGCGCTCACTGTGGTGGCATGGATTGGGTGCGTCACAGCCCTTGTGGCAGCTCTCAGCGCTTTGACAGTGAGTGATATTAAAAAAGTATTGGCCTATTCCACCATCAGCCAATTGGGCTATATGATGCTGGCCATGGGCGTTGGCAATCCACAGGCTGGTATGTTTCATTTGACCACGCATGCTTTTTTCAAAGCCCTGCTTTTTTTGTGCGCCGGGAGCATTATTCATGCGCTTCACACAAATGATATTTGGAAAATGGGCGGGCTGTCTAAAAAAATGCCAGTGACTTTTGTGACTTTTCTTTGTGCTGTGGCAGCCATTATAGGTGTTCCAGGGTTGTCCGGATTTTTCAGCAAGGAGGCCATTTTGACTTCTGTCTGGGACAGCCATCACCCTGTTTTGTTTGTCATTGCCAGTTTCACCGCCTTGTTGACAGCTTTTTACATGATGCGTCTTTTTCTCCTGGTGTTTTGGGGGGACACGCGTGATCCTCAGCGCTATGCCCATGCGCATGAAGGTGGTCTTTCCATGACCTTGCCTTTGTGGATATTGGCTGTGTTGTCAGTGGTAACAGGCGCATTCATGACAGCCAATCACAATCTGGAGCGATGGCTCCCTGCTCCGGCAGCGTTCGGGCATCATGCAGGCGGGCTAGTGATGGCTGTGTCATTGGTGGCGCTGGCCGTGGGCGTTGGCTTGGCTTTTTCTATGTACAGAAACAACTCACCTGATCCGCATCGTTTGGCCCAGCGCTTCAGCGGTGTTTATGCCATGCTCAACAAACGTTATGTGGATACTTTTTACCTTTGGGTGATCCATAAATTGATTGATAGAACAGCCGAGTGCTTGAGCCGTTTTGATTCTCATATATTGGATCAGTTCGGGGTTGATGGCGTGGGCTGGGTGACTGTTCGAATAGCGCGTTTGAAAAAATGGATTGATGATGTGGTGGTGGACGGTTTTGTGGTGAATGGCACAGCCCATTTGTCTCAGGCGCTGGGCAGCGGGCTGCGCCGGGTGCAGACGGGTTTTGCACAGTTTTATCTGCTCATTTTGGCTTTTGGCCTATGCGTGATGGTCTTATGGGCAGTGAAGACGTTTGGATAATTGGTTGATTAAATTGTCTGAATGAAATTGGTTCGCTTCGCTCACGAAATTGGCGGCCTTTGGCCGCGAAATTTTTGAGATTTGGATTTCGGATTTCGAATTTTATTAGACAAGGAGTTAATATGGGTGTTTTGAGTTATATTACTTTTATTCCGGCAGTGGGGTCATTGTTGATCCTGTTTGTCCATTCTGAGAAAAAGAGTTTGATCCGCGGTGTGGCCACATTGTTTTCCGCTGTTTCATTTGTGTTGTCTGTGTGGTTGTGCATGAATTTTGACGCCAGCGGGTCTGCTATGCAATTTGGTGAAAAATTGGCATGGATCCCTGCTTTTCAGATTTATTATAAGCTCGGTATTGACGGGTTGTCCCTGCCCTTGGTGGTGTTGACCACGCTGTTGTCTTTGATTTCTGTTGTTGCGTCTTACGGAATTCAAAACCGCGTCAAAGAATATTTCTTTTGGTTTTTGCTTCTGGAAACAGGCATGATTGGCGTTTTTGTGGCGCTGGATTTCTTTTTGTTCTATGTGTTTTGGGAAATCACGCTTGTGCCCATGTATTTTTTGATTGGGATTTGGGGCGGCCCGCAAAAAGAATACGCAGCAGTTAAATTTTTTCTGTATACCTTGTTTGGCAGTGTGTTTTTGTTGTTGGGCATGCTCGGGCTTTATTTTGCCAGTGACCCGCACACATTTGATTTGATTGAATTGGCCCAGCAGTCACAATATTTTGTCGGGACAAAATTCATTCTTATTTTTCTGGCCTTGTTTATAGGTTTTGCCGTGAAAATTCCAGTGTTCCCGTTTCACACATGGCTGCCTTTGGCCCATGTGGAAGCGCCCACAGCCGTGTCAGTGATCCTGGCTGGGGTATTGCTGAAGATGGGGACCTATGGCTTGCTGCGGATCTCTTATCCAATTCTGCCGGAAGTCACTTCATTGTTTATGTATCCCCTTATACTATTGGCTTTTATCAATATTATTTACGGGGCGTTTTGTGCCATGGCGCAGAAGGACATGAAAAAAATGGTGGCTTATTCATCCATTAATCATATGGGTTATTGCCTGTTGGGAATGGCCGCCATCACAGGCGCCAATGCCTCTGCCGGGATCCAGGGCGCTGTTCTTCAAATGATTAACCACGGGATTATCACAGGGGCTTTATTCCTTTTGGTGGGCGTGATTTATGATCAGGCGCACACCCGCGACATCAATGCTTTTGGCGGTTTGGGCGCCAAACTGCCTATTTTTGCCGGGATTATGACAATTCAGGTCATGGCATCTTTGGGTTTGCCTGGGTTGTCTGGTTTTGTGTCTGAATTTCTTTGTTTCTTAGGCGCTTTTGGGCAGGCGCAGTACCGGATATGGGTGGTGCTGTCTGTGATTGGGATTGTCGTCACAGCGGCTTTTTTCCTAAAGATGCTGAAAGATGTGTTTATGGGCGGTTTTAACAGCAAGTGGGAAGGTGTGTTAAGAGACATGAGCGCGCGAGAATTGGTCACAACCGTGCCTTTGGTGATTCTGACTATATTGTTCGGTGTGTACCCCAAACTGGTTTTGGATTTAATGGACAGCACCTTAACCAATCTTATCCAGAAAGTTATAGGAGGATGAGGAAAAGAATTTTTGATTTTAGATTTGCGATTTTTGATTGAGAACTTAAGAATATGACAACTTGCATGATAAAATAGCCGTTTATAGATTTTAATTTTTCATTTTTCATTTCCGGCTTGTCCGGATGAGGAGTTATTCCATTGAATCTGCATTATTTAGCGCCTGAAATATTTTTAACACTCGCAGGGGCTGCTATTTTGATCGGTGAAACCTGTTGGGGACATGTGCGCCGTGGTTGGATCAGCGTGGCTTGCATGTCTGTGGTGGTGTCAGCTGTTCTGGTGGCAGGATTGCCTGTGTCCGAAGGGACAGTGATGGGCATGATGGCGATTGACGGAATGGCCCAATATTTCAAATTGATTCTTTTGGCTGGTGTTCTTTTGGTTTTGGTGCTTTCATCTGATTTTAGTGGATTTTCCGATACAACTGTGGAGAAAAAAACGCAGATGAGCTGGGGAACTTATAGCGCGTTGGTGCTGTTTTCAACAGTTGGTCTTTTGCTGCTGGTGTCTGCCAAAGATCTTTTGCTTGTTTTTGTGTCATTGGAAATTGTGAGCATCACTTGCTTTATATTGACCGGATACCTCAAACATAGCAAACGCGCAACTGAGGCAGCCATAAAGTATTTTCTTGTGGGAGCCTTGTCTTCTGGTCTTATGGTTTATGGTATCTCCTTGTTTTATGGCGTATTTGGCACGACCAATTTGGATGTGTTTGTGTCCGCCAATTTGGACACTGTGCCGCGGCTGCCACTGGTGGGGTCTCTGTTGTTTGTTTTGGCTGGACTGGGTTTTAAGCTGGCGTTGGTGCCATTTCATATGTGGGTGCCGGATACCTATGAAGGTGCTTCTACACCTATTACCGCGTACTTGTCTGTGGCGCCTAAGGCTGCCACTTTTGCTGTTTTGGTGCGGATGATGGCACATCATTACGATATCAACATCACTTTTCTCTTAGCCGTTGTAGCGGCTGTCACCATGACAGTGGGTAATTTTTCCGCTTTGAAGCAAACCAATATCAAACGTATGTTGGCTTATTCGTCTGTTGCGCAGATGGGATATATTTTTGTTGGGTTTGTGTCTGCAGGGGATTTGGGCATAGAATCTGTTTTGATTTATGTCATGGCTTATCTCTTCATGAATCTGGGTGCATTTGCATGCGTGATGGCTGTGTCCAATCAATCCGGAACTGAAGACATTCATGGGTTTGCCGGGCTTTCTGAACGTTCTTTTTTTCTGGCCATGTGTACGACCGTGTTCATGCTTTCATTAACAGGCATTCCGCCTCTGATCGGATTTATTGGTAAATTCTTTGTTTTTGCTGCTGCCATTTCACACGGATTTGCCTGGCTGGCTGTGATTGGGCTGCTCAATAGTGTGGTGGCGCTTTTTTATTATTTTAAGGTTGTACATGAAATGTTTTTTAAGTCTTGTGTTCAGCCCAGTCGGATTTCATTGCCTACGCCTTTGGCCGGCTGCGTGATTGTGACGCTGTTTGTGACGGTTTGTTTGGGAACTTTTCCGAACATTCTTTTGACATGGGTGCAGGGGATTATTAAATGATTTTTGATTTTGGATTTGTGATTTTTGATTGATCAGTTCAAAGGATGTGGCGCCAAGATGCCCAAATCAGCTGCTCATTTTTTTGATTCATTGACAGGCCGGTCTGACCGGCAGGGATTGAAGTCTTTCTTGCAAACAATTGAGAAGGATTTCTCTGATTTTGCCCGTTCTCAGGAGGGTTTTCTTTCTCATTTGGCTGATTATGTGCTTGTGGGGGCTGGCAAGCGTGTGAGACCCAGTCTTGTTTATGTGTGCGCACAGTTTGGTCCGGCAGAGAATAGGCTGGTCAGGCAGACGGCTTTGGCTGTGGAGGAAATTCATATTGCCACGCTGATTCATGATGATTTGGTGGATGAGGCTGTTTTACGGCGGAAAAAGCCCACTGTGGGCGCAAAATTCGGCGATCAAACAGCTGTTCTATTGGGTGATTATGTTTTTGCGCAAGCGTATGGCCGGCTGGCGTCTTTCAATAACACTGAGCTGCTCACTCTTTTTTCTGACACAGCCAAGGTGATGTGCGCAGGGGAAATTGAACAGCTGGAACACAAATACAAGTTTGATATTACTGAAAAGCAGTATTTTTCTTTTCTTGAAAAGAAAACAGCTTCGCTCATGGCAGCGGCTTGTCAGGCTGGCGGGAAACTGGCCGGCTTGTCTTTAACGCATTTGAAAGCCATTGAGTCATTTGGGCGCGGTTTGGGTTTGGCTTTTCAGATTATAGACGATATATTGGACTTTGAGGGAGAGGAAGACATTGTGGGAAAAACGCTTCGCACGGATCTTTTGCATGGCAAGACAACGCTGCCCCTCATTTATTATATCAATCATTATCAAGGAGACAAAAAGGATCTGGGGGATATTCTGAATCATCCCAATGGCCATATATCACACTTGATACAAGATGTTCAGAAATCAGGCGCCATGTCTTATTGCAGAGACAAAGTGCGGGATTTGCTCAAAGAGACTGAGGCCTGTCTTGATCTTTTGCCGGAGAGTCCTGCGCGCGGCCTTTTGCTGGATATGTCCCGGGAGCTGTTCAAACGAAACGCTTGACGCATACAATTCAATTTACTAGACTTTTTCGAAATAAAATAACAAAAAGGGAGATCTATTATGTCAGGTATTGATGCTGATTTTCAAACAAATCGCCAGAAAGTTGGTGAAGAAGACGGTGTGGCTGTGTGGGGACCGGTTGAAAAACCAGGGAAACTTGGCATTCATGGGACCAATGTGGCGGTTGATTGGGATATCTGCACCGGCGACAATGCATGTGTGGATGCCTGCCCGGAAAGCGTTTTTACAATGGTGGACACCCCGGGACATTCTCTTTCCGATAAAAAAGCTGCGCCTTCTAAAGAAGAATCATGTATTTTTTGTATGGCGTGCGAAAGCGCCTGTCCTGTGGAAGCCATCAAAGTGACGCCACAATAAATAAGAGGTATTTATCAACAGGGGCGCACAGGCTGGCGCCCCTGTTAAGTTCTTGCAAGACAGGATAAAAAATAGTATTATATAATCTGTTGTAAATTTACACACCTTTGGATCCCATCCGAGGTCCCTTTGATAAAAGGGTCGGGATGTGGGGAGATGAAAAAGGTGGAAGTCGCCCCCAATATTTGTTGTGGAGGTGAAAAAACCAGGCACAGTTAATTCTGTTGATGAATCAAGATTGTTTTTGACGTCAAAAAGAAATAATTTATGTGAAAGGGCGACTTCAATCGGTTGAGGTCGCTTTTTTTATTATATCTATTCTACAAGATCTACATTTTCTACATGTGATAGACTATTCTGTAAAAATTCAGGAGGAAAAATGGCATCAATATCAATGAAAGCATTATTAGAAGCAGGTGTACATTTCGGACACCAGACGCGCCGGTGGAATCCCAAAATGGCGAGATATATTTTTGGCAGCCGAAACAACATTCACATTATTGATTTACAGAAAACTGTGAAGGAGCTGAGAAAAGCCCTGGCTTTTGTCCGCGAAATTGCCGAAGAAGGGAAAGACATTCTGATGGTGGGCACGAAAAAGCAGGCGCGCGATGCCGTGGCTTTGGAGGCGCAGCGCTGCAATTGCCCGTTTGTGCGCGACAGATGGCTGGGCGGGACTCTGACAAACTTTGAGACAGTGCGCCGTTCTTCCAAAAGGTTTCAGGAACTGGAGCGCATGAAAATCAGCGGTATCTTTTCAGCATTGTCAAAAAAGGAAGCCATGCGCCGTGAAAAAGACATTAAAAGATTGGCCAAGTCTCTTGACGGGATTAAAAACATGAGCTCTTTGCCGAGCGCTATTTTTATTATTGATCCTGTCCAAGAGAAAACAGCTGTGATGGAAGCGCACCGGATGGATATTCCGGTGATTTCCGTCTGTGACACCAATTGCGATCCGGACCTGGCGCATTACCCTGTGCCCGGCAATGATGATGCGATCCGGTCTGTGCGGTTGTTTTGCCAGCTTGTGGCTGATACCATCTTGGAAGGTCGGGAAGCGGCCCAAAAGAAAAAAGAATCAGCGCGCGTCACTGAAGACGATGTGGATGTGGAAGAGGAAATCCCTTTGACTGAGGAGGCGGCAGAAAAAACCGTCCCAGAAGTCCAGGAACAAAAGGAACAACCTTCACCTGCAGTGGAAAAGGTTGATTAATTGGTAAAATAAATTGTCGTAGGGAACGGTCGCGACCGTTCCCTACAAAGATCTAAAATTTAAAACGGGGGTTATATCATGTCAGTGATTACAAGTGAAGATGTGCAAAAATTAAGAACAAAAACAGGTGCTGGTTTTATGGATTGTAAACGCGCGCTGTCTGATTCTGCAGGCGACATGGACAAAGCCATTAAAATTCTTCGTGAAAAAGGCGCGGCTTCTGCCGCCAAAAGAGCCGGTTGTGCAGCAGGCGACGGACTGGTGGCTTCTTATATGGAGCCATCCGGAAAAACAGCTGTTTTATTGGAATTGAATTGTGAGACTGATTTTGTGGCACGCACAGATGACTTCAAGAAATTCGTGGTGGCATTGGCGCAGCAGGCCGGAACAGCGCATCCGGGTTGGGCCTCTGTTGAGGATGCTCCGCAGGAACAAATCAGAGAATTGGCAGCCAAGCTTGGAGAAAACATTAAACTGCGGGACAAACGTTTTGCGCGGTTTGATTTGGATAAGCCCGGCCTTTTCTCTGACTACATCCACCCCAGCGGTGGAGTCGGGAAAGTCGGCGTTGTGCTTGAAATAGGAGAAACTTCTGATAAGGCTGAAGTGTTGTCATCTGAAGAGGCCAAAATGTTGGCCCGGGATTTGGCCATGCAGATTGCTGCCACCAGCCCGCGATGGGTGAAAAAAGAAGATGTGCCTGCCAGTGTGCTGGAACAGGAAAAGGCCATTGCCTGTGAGCAGGCAAAAAGGGATAATAAACCTGAAAAGATTTGGGACAAGATTTCACAAGGCAAAGTGCAGCAGTTTTATCAGCAATTTTGTCTGTTGGAACAGCCTTTTGTCAAAGACGCCGGCGGCAAAACACTTGTGGGTCAAGTGATTGAGCAGGTGTCAAAAAAAATAAACGGCCAATTGATCCCCAGACGCTTTGTGCGGTTTAAGGTGGGGGAGGAAGAATAATATATTGTTTAAATGAAATTGGTCCCCTATGGGGACGAAATTGGCGGATTGACATCCGCGAAATTGGTTGCCTTCGGCAACGAAATTTGTTTCACCTCATAGAACGAATGGCGCAGAAATTAAAAGCAATGAAGCTCTCTTTAATTTCGCGACTGAAAGGAGCCAATTTCGGCCTTGGAGAGGCCTAATTTCGCAGCCGAAGGCTGCCAATTTCATTCAAGGAACAACATTATGCCCAAAGAAATTCGTCGTGTGGTTTTGAAATTGTCAGGGGAGGCTTTGGAAGGGAGCAGTGGGTCTGGGATTGATTTAAAAGCGCTTTTTTTAATTGCAGAAGAATTAAAATCAGCGCGGAATGCCAAACATCAGATTGCTGTGGTGGTTGGCGGCGGCAATATTTGGCGGGGCGCGCGCGGGCAGGGCCGTGGATTGGACCGGGTGATTTCTGATCAAATGGGCATGCTGGCCACAATCATCAATGCTTTGGCGCTTCAGGATGCTCTGGAGCAATTGCAGGTGCCCACACGTGTTCTGACGGCTGTAGAAGTGGCCAAAGTGGCGGAGTCTTATATTCGCCGGCGGGCCATTCGCCATATGGAAAAGGGCCGTATTATTATTTTTGCCGCTGGTACGGGCAATCCTTATTTTTCAACAGATTCAGCCGCTGCTTTGAGAGCCTCTGAAATAGAGGCTGATTGCATCCTAAAAGCCACACAAGTCGACGGTGTGTACGATTCAGATCCGCACAAAAATCCAA